>JBBRYD010000004.1:0-72797 GCA_038238065.1 Propionibacteriales bacterium
GCGGTCCGGGCGTGGACTGCGGCGGAGAGGGCGAGCAGGCTGAGGCTCTCGCGGTCCAGCGTGCCCGTGGCCATCCTGTTTGAGCTGCCGACCTTCTCTCCCGCGGGCTTGTCCGGCGACCTGATGGTCTGACCGAACAACGGGTTGAATGTCGACCTACAACCTTCGAGCGTAATGTTTAGTCAAATATGTCCTGACCTCGAATAGTGTTAGTGTGCATATATAGCACACCTGCTGCATTAGCGATTTCTTGATTCGCTGGGGCTTCATGGCTTGGGGAATTCAGTTGCGGCACAAGCCGCCACTACGGGCCTTCCATGCGATAGGGAATCATCATGCACAAACTTCGGACTAAGACGGTCGCCATTGCGGCAGGAGTCACTCTTGCTGTGGCCGGCGGTGGGGTTGCGTTCGCCTACTGGACGAACAGCGGATCCGGCACCGGCACAGGGACGACAGGAACCAACTCCCCGATCGTCGTCAACCAGACGACGACGGTGGCGGCCATGGGTCCAGGGGTAGCCGCTCAGTCGCTCGCGGGGAACTTCGACAACGCTAACGCAGGTCAGGTATATGTGACGGCCGTGACCGCGACGGTGACCGGAACCGACAAGACAGGCTGCGGCGCCACGGACTACACCATCGCCGGCACGGCGCCGGTGGCGGCACAGGTCCCGGCTGGCACCGGAGTCGGCGCTTGGACCGGACTGACCATCGCGTTCAACAACAAGGCCGGCGTGAACCAGGATGCGTGCAAGAACGCGATTGTGTCCATCGCCTACGCATCCAGCTGAGCTGGTCCGACGGGTAACGGGGATTGGACCTGGCCGCTTTCTGGTCTCGCCTCAGGTTTCTGAGAGCCGAGAGCTTGCCGCCAGGCCTTCTCTTCGGAGACCTTAGGTGACCAACACATCGCACCACTGGATTACGTTGAAGAGCATCGGCTTCGTAGGGGCGGCCATCCTACTGGTTCTGGTGCTGGTCGCGTCCGCTCCAACACGTCGCACGCATTGGGCGAGCAGTGGGGTGGGGGTCGGGCGAATGTCCGACTCCACGCATTTCACAGTGCGTGGAAATGTGTCCGGGCGGCTCGCCCCAGGGGTGATGGTGCCGTTGGACGTGGAGATCGTCAACCCGCACAACGTACCGATGGTGGTGGGGCGAGTGACGGTGACGCTGCGCCTTGTTCGTGCACCTCACGCTGACCGGTCACATCCGTGCACGGTCGGCGATTTCCGGGTCCGCCAGGCCTCCACCGCCCTGGAGGTCCTCGTGCCGGCCCGGTCGACGCGCCAGCTCAGCCGCCTGGGCGTCCCCGCGCTACTGCGGCCCGGGGTGGTGATGGTCAACCGCCCTGTCAACCAGGACGGCTGCAAGGAGTCAAGCGTTGCCCTCACCTATACCGCGGCCGGGAGGCTGATCACGTGATAGCCGACCGACGGAAGCTTCGTCGACGGGTGTTCGTGGCCCGAGCAGCCCGTTCATGAGGTTGCGGCGTCGCATCTGCCTGATCTTGCTGGGCACGGTTGCGGCCATGACGCTGTGCGTCTCGGCCTGGGCGTACTGGACGAACGCTGGGTTGGGATCCGCCGAGGGCGTGACCGCTACGTTGGACCCGCCCACCGGTGCGGTGGCTTCCGCACCGATCGACTCGACCACCGTGAGCGTCAGCTGGAACGCTGCCCTGCTGTCCACCGGTCAGCCGGCGTCGGGCTACTACGTCATCCGGATCCGCAACAGCGACCGCGCGACCTTCCCAGCCTGTGGCACCTCCCCCTCAACGCCCACGGCGACGGTGAGCTGCGACGACCTGTCGGTCACCGACGGGGACTATCACTACTCGGTCACGGCCGTGTCCGGGAGCTGGACGGCAGTCGGGATCGACAGCAACACGGTGACCGTGGTGAACGACTCCTCCCTGCCGAGCATCAGGGTCACCTCCATCAGCCCCACGCCCAACACCAACAGCTACAACAACTCCAGCCCCGTCGCCGCCAACCTCTCCGCCACCGACGTCTCCGGGATCGCGTCCATCAGCTACACCGTTGACGGGGGAGCCACGGTCACCGTCGGGGCGTCCAACGCGTCCGTGCCCGTGAGTGGCGACGGCATCCACACCATCACCTTCTCCGCGACCGACAACAATGGCCAGAGAAGTGCGACCGGGACCGTGTTGATCCGCATCGACACCGGCACACCGGTCGCGCCGTCAGCCCCGACCATGACCGCCGCCACGGACAGCGGCTCGTCGCCGAGCGACGGCATCACCAAGGTCACGACGCCGGCGTTAACCGGCACCGCCGAAGCCGAGTCCACCGTCACGTTGTACGACGGTGCAACTGCGGTCGGCAGCGGGACCGCCTCCAGCGGCACGTACACGATCGCCGCCAGCAGCCTGGCCGGCGGCAGCCACTCCATCACCGCTCGAGCCACCGACATCGCCAGCAACACTGGACCAGCATCGCCGGGGACGGCCATCACCATCGACACCACCGCTCCGCCAGCGCCATCGGCCCCGTTCCTCATCGCGGCCAGCGACAGTGGAACCTCCGCCACCGACCGGCTCACCAACGTCACCACCCCCACCCTCACCGGCACCGCCGAGCCGGGCGCCACCGTCACCCTGTACAACAGCACCACGGCGGTCGGGTCCGCCACCGCCACCAGCGGGAGCTACTCGGTCACCTCTACGGCTCTGAACACCGGTGCGAAGACGTTGACGGTGAAAGCCACCGACGTCGCCGGCAACGTGGGAGCGGCGTCAGCGAGCACGGTGGTCACCATCGACGTCACCGCTCCCAGCAAGCCAGGCACGCCCGTACTGGCCGCCGCCAGCGACACCGGCAGGTCGTCGGCTGACAAGAACACCAGCATCACAACACCATCGATCTCCGGCACGGTGACCGCCGGCAGCATCGTCACTCTCTACGACGGCGCAACCCCACTCGCCAGCCAGACCACGGCCGTCGCGACCTACGCCTTCACGTCGCCCACGTTGGCGGACGGAAGTCACGTCGTGACCGTCAGGGCAGCCGACCCGGCGGGAAACGCCAGCGTCGCCTCGACCAGCATCACGGTCATCATCGACACGGTGTCGCCGGTGGCTCTGGCCGCACCGACACTGAGCGCCAGCAGCGACACCGGCAAGTCCAGCACCGACAGAATCACCAAGACGATTCAGCCCGTCATGACCGGTAGCAACGAGTCCAAGGCGATTGTCGTTCTGTACGACGCAGGGGTTCAGGTCGGCACGGTCACCGCAACCAACGCGACCTATTCGATCACCGCGACGCCCCTGAACGCCGGCACTCACACGCTCACCGTCACCCCCACCGACGTGGCCGGCAACCAGGGCCCGACCTCAGCCGGCACCACCATCACCATCGACACCACCGCGCCCGTCGCCCCCTCCACCCCGCTCCTGGCCGCGGCGAGCGACTCCGGCACCTCCTCCACCGACGGCATCACCAAAGTGACCACGCCGTCGTTCAACGGGACGGCCGAAGCCGGGGCCACCGTCGCCCTGCTCGACGCAGGGACCGCCACCGGTACCGCCGTCACCGCGACCGCCGGCACCTACACCGCCGTCACCGGCACCCTCACCAACGGCACCCACACGATCAGCGCCAGGACCACCGACGTGGCCGGCAACATCGGCCCCGCGTCCGCTGCCACTACTTTCACGGTGGACACGGTGCTACCCACGGTGACGCTCAACCAGGCCGCCGCCCAAGCCGACCCGACCTCCGGCCTGTCCATCGACTTCACGGTCATCTTCAACGAGGTCGTCACCGGCTTCGCGAACGCTGATGTGACCCTCGCCAGCGGAACCGCCGCCGCCACCACGGTGAACATCAGCGGCAGCGGTCCCACCTACACCGCAACGATCACCGGCATGACCAAGACCGGCACCGTCATTCCGTCGATCGCTGCCGGCATCGCCTCGGACACGGCCGGCAACCTCAACGCAGTCGCCACCTTCACCGACCGGACCGTCACCTACACCGATACCACCCCGCCCGCGCCACCCTCCACGCCGCTCCTCAGCGTCGCGAGCGACACCGGCAGCTCCAGCAGCGACGGCATCACCAAGCTCAACACCCCGACATTCACCGGCACGGCCGAAATCGGCTCCACGGTCAGGCTGCTCGACGGGGCCACCCAGGTGGGCAGTGTGGTCGCGACCGCGGCGACGTACGCGATCGCCACCACCGCCCTGACCAACGGCACCCACACCATCACCGCCACGGCGACCGATGGCGCGGGCAACGTCAGCACCACGTCGTCCAGCACCAGCGTCACGATCGACACGGTGCTGCCCACGGTGACGCTCAACCAGGCGACGAGCCAGACTGACCCGACCACCGCGCTGTCCATCGACTTCACCGTCATCTTCAACGAGCCGGTCACCGGCTTCACCAACGCCGACGTCACGCTCAGCGGGACCGCCGCGGCCACCGCCATCGCCATCGCCGGCACCGGACCCACCTTCACGGCATCCGTCACCGGCATGACCAGGACCGGCACCGTCATCCCCGCCATCGCCGCCGGTATCGCCTCGGACACCGCCGGCAACCTCAACGCCGTCGCCACCTACACCGACCGCACGGTGACCTTCAATGACACCACCGCCCCGCCGGTGTCGATCGCCAGATTCACCGCCGCCGGCGACGGTTCACAAACGGCGACCGTCAGCGGCACGGCAAGCCACGGACTGGGCGACAACCTGACCGTCACGGTCGTGCTGTGCACCGTCAACGCCTACCCGTGCGTCGCGGGAAACACGAAAGCCACGCTCAGCGCCCCCGTCAACGCCTCGACTGGGGCCTGGACGGTCACCTCAGGGGCACTCGGCAGCAACCCCACCCTGTACGCGAGGACCACCCAGACCGACCTCAGCGCCAACACCGGCACCAGCACGGTCGAGGGACCCATCGCGGTCAACTGAGCCGGTCAGGCTGCGAGGCCATCCCCCGGGCGGGTCAGCGTTCCTCCCGAACAGAGCCGTGCTTTGAGGGCCTGTTCACCGCGAGATGGCGGGTATAGCCTGCGGTTGAAGACCACCGGGGGCGGAGGACAATGATGTCGGTTTCCACGAGTGTCGTGTCAGCTTTTGAGCACCAGTTCGGCGAGGACGCGGTCCTGCCAGAGAGCCCGGGCTACGACGAAGCTCGGTCATTGTGGAACGGGGACATCGATCGACGTCCAGCCTTGATCGTCCGCGTCAGCTCTGCAGCTCAGGTCGGCCCAGCGATCACGTTTGCCCGAGCCGAGGGTCTTGAGCTGTCAGTTCGCGGTGGCGGCCACGGTTATGCCGGTCACGCCGTGTGTGACGACGGTTTGATGATCAACCTGAGCCGCCTCAACCAGGTCGACATCGATCCGTCGCGTCGGCGCGCTCGATGCGGTGGTGGGGCCACGTGGGCCGATCTGGACGCGGCCACGCAGGCTCACGGGCTCGGGGTCACCGGCGGATTCATCAGTCACACCGGGGTCGCCGGACTGACACTGGGCGGCGGGATCGGGTGGCTCACCGCACGCTACGGCCTCTCCTGCGACAGCCTCGTCTCGGCGGAAGTGGTCACCGCCGACGGTCAGACCGTGACCGCTTCGGCAGACAGCAATCCTGATCTGTTCTGGGCCCTGCGGGGTGGTGGTGGCAACTTCGGCGTGGTGACGAACTTCGAATTCGCCCTGCACGACGTCTCCCCACTGGCCCACCTCGGCCTGTACTTCTGGGACGTGCAGCACGCCCGCGACGCTCTGCGGTTCAGCCGCGACTTCGTGCAGACCCTGCCCGCTACCACCGGCGCCTTGATCGCCGGACTCAGCGCACCCCCGGCACCTTTCGTTCCGCCCGAGTACCAAGGACAGCCCGGCTTCATCCTGGCGGTCGTCGGTTGGGGAACACCGGAAGAACATGCCACGGTGATCGCCCCGGTCGACCGGGACGCACCGTCACCCCAGTGGCAGCTCATCACGCCTATTCCCTACCTGCAGCTCCAGCAGATGTTCAACGACAGCGCCCCCTGGGGGGCTTACGCCTACGAAAAGGCGCTGTACCTGGATGATCTCAGCGATGACGCCCTGGATGTCTTCGTCGACCATCTGCCCCGCAAGGCGTCGCCGCTGTCGTTCGTGCCGGTTTTCCCACTTTCTGGCGCGTTCGCCGACGTGGGCGATGCGGACACCGCCTTCGGCGGAAGCCGGAAAGGCAAATGGGTGTTCAACATTTCCGCCGCCTGTGCTACACCCGAGATGCTGGACCAGGACCGGTCATGGGTCCGCGACTTCTGGACAGCCCTTCGCCCGCACGCCACCGGGTCTGGGACCTACGTCAACTTCCTCGCCGAGGTCGACGAAGACCGCGTCCGAGCCTCCTACGGGACCGACAAGTACGACAAGCTCGCTGAGATCAAAGCCTTCTGGGATCCCGACAACGTGTTCCACCGCAACGCCAACGTCAGACCCGCCATCGCCGCCCTCAGGTAGCGGGCAGGGACCTCTGGTGCGTCAGGGGTGCGGTCCGTCGGGTTGCGCCGGGTCCGCCGTAGCTGCTGGTGTCGTGTCGGTCGACCTTCCCGCGGCGGCGGGGGTGCTCGTCTCGCTCTCGGCCCGATAGGGAAATCCCTGCATGGTGAAAACCACTCGGCGCGCGTCGGGTGTGGTGCTCGGGTTCTGCGTGTAGCGACTCAGTAGTTCCCATAATTCGGAGCGCAGCTGCTCCAGCCTCTCGGGGTCGAGGACCAGCTGGTCGTACTTGTTGAAGATCGCGGCATGGCGCCAGGAGAAGTTCCAGTCCTGACGCAGAAACCTGATGATCTGTTCCAGTTCGTAGCGGAATGCGGTGATCATGAATTGGGTGGTGGCGCGCGCCTGGTCGGGGCTGGCTTCCATGGCTTCCGCGTACTGGACGAGGACTTTGATGGCGCCCCACCAGCGCTCCTGACGGCTTCCCCGCTCCGGGATCTCCTCGATGAACCCGTGCTCCGCCAGCTTGTGCAGATGCCAGCTCGTGCTCCCGGTCCGCACGCCCAGCCGTTGCGCGAGCATCGTAGCGGTGGCGGGACCTTCGAGTCGAAGGATGTCGAGGATCTGCAGCCGCACCGGATGCGCCAGCCCCCGCAGGCTTCTCGCGTCCGGGTTGAGCAGGGCGGGGTAGCCGTCGCGGCTGGTGATCTCCCGTTCGTAGGCGCCATGCTTGTGTGACACGCGGCCACCTTACGCACGACTCCCAAGAACTCTTGAGGAGGGTTGCCAAGACATCTTGGCCAAGATATCTTGGTGACTGGCGCAACGCTTCAGAAAGTACTCGACCACCCCACTCGCGTCGCATCCGGGCTTTCGTTCGCAGCCCGTGAAGGTGTCGCAAGCGGGGGGTGGATCAGGAAGACGTGGTCAATGTCTTCTGTGTAGCTCGACCAGTGGCGAAGTCTCGATCGATGGACCGACTATGACAATCTTTCGCAACGCGCGTTTCACTCCTCGTCTGGTCAGTGCAGTCACGGTTTCCTTGCTGGCGGTCACGGGCACAGCTTGTTCACCCGTCGGCGGCAACGCCTCATCCCCGTTGCCGAGGCAACCGCCCGCCGAGGGCGCCACACCATCCACCGGCGCGTCGTGGCTGTCATTCAACGAGCTGGGCCCGGGTGGAAGCACGGAACAGAACGCCGGCGTGCCCACTGTCCTTGACCAGGCCGTATGGCTGCCCGTGGGCAGCGGCCTGACGCGCGTCGACGCCGAGGGAAATCAGCTCCCGACGAGAACCGATCTGGTACGCGTGGACCCGGCGACGGGAACGTTCACCGCCCGCGTTCCGCTCAGTGGAATGGGTACGGCCACGTTCGCGCTGGGCTATTCGATCGTGGTCAAGACCCCGGCCGGCGCCGACGTCATCTCCACGAAGACGTTACGGCGAGAGCGAAAGCTTCCTGGCGGGAGCGCTTACGCCTTCGGCTCGATCTGGGACATTCGCCACGGCACCCTGATGCGCATCGATCCGAAATCCGGCAGGGTCACGGGCCGACTGATCCTCCGAGACGCGCGCGCTCGCGTCGCGGACGACCCATTGTTGGCCGTCGGGGCCGGTTCTGTCTGGGTCCCTCTGCAGAATTCCCCAACGATCGTTCGCATCGATCCTCGAGCAATGCGCCGGGTGGCGAGCATCAATCTGAGTCCGGTCGGTACTGACGACGAGACCGTGGTCCTTGGCTTCGCGTACGGCAATCTGTGGGCGAATCAAGCCGCCGGAAGGAGGAAGCTGTACAGGATCGACCCCAGAACCAACCGAGTTACGAGCATCGTCGTCGTTGGAGACCCGACAGTCAACGGCTTGAGCGGCGCCGGTGCCACCAACATGGGTTTCGGGGAGGGCAGCGTCTGGACCTGTGACAGCAGCGGGACCCTCACGAGAGTGCAGGCAACCACGACTCGGGTCCAAGAAATCCTGGAGCTGCCATTCGCAAACTGTGGATGGCTCGGGGTCGCCGCGCGCTCGGTGTGGATTTCGAACTACATCGACTCAATAGAGGATCCGCAAACCATTCGTGTCCAGCCGTGACGAACAGGATCGAGCATCTCATTCAAGTGCCCGATCCCGAAGAAAGCTGGACGTGGACTAAGCGGGGTTTCCTGTGCCGTCGTAGAAATAGCCACCGAAGAGCCTCACCCCGACGTAGTAGATGGCGGCCACGGTGTAGCAGCTCAATAGGCGTGTGTGGTCTGTCGAGTACGCCTGGTGGCAGGCAACCCTGAGGTTGACGAGCAGCTGCCGGTCACATTGCCGCCGGTCGGTTGAACTCTGCGGGCTGTAGCACTGGTCGTGGATGTCGCAGGCGGGCGTGAAGTGTGCACTGCCGAAGTTGTCCGGCACTGCTGTGCAGGAATCATTCTTCGTGGTCGAGGTGCTGGCCAGCGCCGTGACGCGTGACCTCGACACGTCGACGCTCTTGAGCGAGACCGCGCGAGGGAAGCGGTCAGTTCGGTCCGCCGTGACGCCGACGCGCACGTCGGAAGGATCCTCGCTGCTCCAACTCACGGTGTGCCCCTGGTACACGACTGTGCTGCGGTTCTGGTCACGACCGGCCGCCTCGCTGGGGAGGGCGCCAACGGCAGTCCCCACAAGGAGCAGGGCGAACATCGAAACCAGCGCAATTCGCTTCTTCACGGTTCTCTCCGGTCCCTGGGCCCTGCAACACCTTCGGGCGACGCTAACATCGCCATTGTGCTCTGGCAAGGTCGCGAAGGGTTCTCAGGTATCCGCTGAATGGCGCCAGTAGCAACGAGCTTCGTAGCCCCGTGCCCCTCCTCCGTCCGTGCTCGGCGCTCGGCGGGGGTACGTCCGGTGAACATTTCATGCTCATCAAGCAGACTTCTGCGCGCCACCCATTGCTATTGACGGTGCGGAGGGAGCATAGTCGGCAGGACTATCGGTTAGAGGTGCGCCGTATCCCTACCGTTGACGACAGACGTATCCAGCCGACTTCGGGAACTTGGCTGCTCGAGCGAAGGACTTGGACGTTGTGCGCGTTGCCCGGTGCCCCGCTCTTGTGACGCGTCGACTCACTCCGAGGCGGCTTCGTCTGCAAACGCCGAAAGGCGCGGTTCACGAAATTCATAGTGCATCTATGGCATTCCCCGCCGTCGGTCGAGTTCGGGAGCCGTTGACCCGCGATGTGCCGTGATTTGGAACTTCTTCCTGCCTGAGAGGACCATATATCTATGTTCAATGAAGGTAAGGTGCAGACCCTGCTGCTGGCCGTATTCGGACTGGTGGTGATTGTGGTGGGCATTGCCCTCGCCGCGGGTGCGAAGCGAGCACAGTACTCGGAGACCGCCCGCGTCGGATTCAACACTGTTGTCGCCATCGTGATCGTGGCCATCGGCATGGGCGCGATCGGCTTCGCCGCTTTCGGGAAGAGAATCTTGACTGCACTCGGCATCGGCTGACGCGATGCCGGAACTACGCACTGACGACGGCCCGCGGAAGTTGCGTGCGGTGTGGCTGGGTCCCAAAGGGGCAGCACTCCCGTTCGAGTGGACGTATGTGCAGTGGTCAGTGACCCTCCTGATGATTCCCCTTGGCGTTGCCTTGGTGGCTTCGCTGCTCGCTGTCCTCGGCTGGGCGACGGTTGGGCACGCGCCGTGGTTCAGCTTCTGGTTCGGGCTGATCTATGGTGCGCCGCTGGCCGTCTATCTGGCGATCCGGCTGATGCGCGGGGTGACGTTCGACGAGCCCCTCAGGTACAAGACCACAACTCTGCGGGAGGAGCTTGGTGGCCGCCAGCGAATGCGGGCTGAAAGGGCCACCGAGTGGTCCATGCCCTGGCCCCAACTCGCCGAGTTGACTCCTCAAGCCGAGCACATGCTGGCGAGGGATGGTCACGAGCTGCCGCAGGAGCCGAACGCATGAGCCGGAAGTTCCAGCAGGCTTCAACAGATGTCTCGGGTGCGGAAGAAGACGCCCCGCGTGATGGATTGCGCATCGTGCGGCAGGGTCGGGCGGCCCATAGCTGGTTGCGACGACAGTTCACCTCTCAGCGAGAGGTGGTGTTTCCACTGGCGACGGAGGAGATTGCCGGCCCGTTGCAGTTCACCCGGGGCGGCATGTTTGTCTGGTTCATCTTGGGTGGGCAGTCCTGGGACTTCCGCACGCTGGACGACCGTCGGCGGCTGTGGGATCAGCAGACGTTCCGTTACGGCCAGTTGGCGGCGTCCCGCTCGGAAGGCCGACCGATCCGGTTACGGGTGTCCACCCGCCCGTACCCGTCGTTCGAATACGCTCGCTCGTTGGACGAGGAGACGCCCTCTCCGCTGCCACAAGTGCCGGGTGGGGAGTCTTGGAACGACTACCTCGGCTACGCCCAGAAGCGGTTGCAATCGACGGGCTTGGATCAGAAGATCACCGCTCTCGGCGTTTGGGTGGGGCCCGTGCCGAAGCCGGGGGTGCGCGAGCAGCTGGTCCGTGGCACCGACACTCCGAGCCGAGAGACCGTGCAGGTGATCGAGCAGATCCTGCAGGTGGAAAAGGTGGTGACCGGCCCCGGATTCGACGCTCGCCGCGCCACTGCCCGCGAAATGGCGTTCCTGTTCCACCGGAGTCTGTCGATGGGCGTGCCGTCGCCGGTGCACTCAGGGGTGGGTGGGGAACGCTGGGAGGTTGAGGACCTGGCCGAGTTCACCGAGAGGCGAGTCTGGCTCAGCGAGCCCTACGGCTCGTCGGTCCGCGTGGTCTCCGAGATCAAAGGTGCCCGCGTCACTCGAGCCGTGGCCGTGCTCACCATGGGCATCATGCCGGACCGAACCTGGCCCGAAGATGGCCGGGACCCATGGATGCTCGCGACGAACAGACTCGGGTTTCCGGTGGAGTGGTCGTTGTCGGGCACACTGATGTCAGCTCGGAACCTGACCAGCGCCATCGAGTTCGAGCAGAACCGAGCGCAGGGAGTCGCTTCCCACTATCACGAGCACAACATCACGCCACCACCGTCGGTGGGACGAGCGATCCGCGCCGCGGCTGCCAACCTCGACGAGGTGACCGAAGGAGACAGCCGCACCGCAGCGCGATTCCTCGGGACGGTGCGCCTGGCTGTCTACGGCAACACCGAGGACGAGGCCCTGAAACGGGCCCGTGACCTGGTCGACCTGTACGGGGAGCGGCTGAACATGCCGCTCCAGCACACCCGCGGGCAGGCACGCGCACTGCGAGAATTCATTCCCGGAGAACCGCGAGCCCAGCACGGTTACCAACGGCGGATGCCGGTTCGCTATCTGGCCTCAGCGTTACCGAATGTCGACAGCGCCCTGGGTACCCCGACCGGACCCTATCTCGGTTACGGGATCGGATCGTCTCGACGAGCCTCCCGGTTCGACATGCACTACGGCCCCGAGGTCTTGCAAACCCCCGGGCTATTCCCCATCGTCGCCGAACCAGGCGGCGGCAAGAGCGTGCTCATCGGCACCCTGGCCTACAACGCAGCACGGGCCGGGCAGCCGACGATCATCTTCGACCCCTCGGGGCCACTGGCTCGACTGGCACAGCTACCGGAATTGGCTCCGTTCTCCCGGGTGCTGGACTTGTCGGCGTCGAAGGCGGGGACCTTGTCGCCGTACCAGCTGGTGCCCGACCCCACGCGTGAGGCGTACACCGATCACGAGGTGTTCAACGAGCTCGAGTTCGAGCGCGCCATGCGACGTGCCGCGGCGGAGCGACAGCAGTTGATGTTCGACGTCCTACGGATGTGGCTGCCGTCGACAGTGCTGCGGCTGCCTGGCACGGATGTGATGTTGCGTGATGCTTTGCGCCGGGTGGCCGATGGCAGCAAGAAGCGGGGTTTGCGGGACACCCGTACCAACCCGCGCTGGATCATCGAGCAGCTGGAGAAGCTCCAACAGGACGCCGCCACCGAGCAGCAGCGCGAGCTGGCCCGCCAGATCGTCGAGGAACTGAGAGCGGCGGCCGAGTTCCCGCTCGGTGAGCTGATCATGCCACCGCACCGATCACCGATAGAGGACGACGAGGTGGAGGACAAGACCCTCGTCATCGTCACCATGCCTGGACTGTCTCCGCCTCCTGAGGCGGTGGAGCGGGAGTACTGGGGATCTGAAGAGCGCTACACCCAGCCGTTGTTGCACCTGGCGGCGTTCTTCGCGTCCAAGTTCATCTACGCACGGCCCCGAGATGTACGCAAGAACGTGTTCCTCGACGAGAACCACCTGATGGGACAGTGGGGCAGCGGACGTGCGTTCTTCGTGCGGCTGTCCAGGGACTCCCGGAAATGGAACACCGCCATCGGCGCGGCCAGCCAGCACCCGGCGGACCACCTGTCGATCGGCCGCGTCGATGCCTTGATGGGATCGGCGTTCGTGGGTCGGCTCACCAAGGCTGCCACGGCGATGGAGGCCTGCCAGCTCGTGCAGTGCCCCGAGGCGTACGCCCCGGTCATCCAGGCGCTGTCGCCCAAGCCGCGCGAAGGTCAGACCGCGGGTGAGACCGGTGAGTTCGTCTGGCTCGACCCCCTGGGCCGACTCGGCAAGATCCGGATCGACCTGGACTGGCACCCGGCGCTGCGCGCAGCCTTGCAAACGACGCCGGGCCGGGCCCGCCCCGCGGTCAGGCTGACCCCGCAACCCACGCCGTTCATCGACCCCGACCTGTTCGACATGGTCCCTCACATCCCGATCGACAACGCAGAGGAGACCGCCGCATGAGCGCTGTTTTCGGCTCAGTCCGCCGGCATCTGCTGCGTGTGCTGCTGATCGTGGGGTTGGTGGTGGCTGCTGGACTCGTCAGCGCCACCCCCGCATCGGCCGACATCTGTCAGGATGCTCCGGCGCCGGTCGCCCCGAAGTCCGGCTTGCCCGGGATGCTGACCAGCGTCCCTCGGGACGTGCCGGACTCGGCTCCCGACCCCTTCAAGAACCCGAAGGTGCCGATCGGAGACGTGTACGGCTACAACTGGGGATGGTCCAACTTCGATCTGGGCTGTGGCAGCGACTTCCTGCGCGACCCGGTCGCGGTCACCAACACCAAGTCGGCGAACGTGGTGATGGCCCTCCTGGGTGGTGTGCTGGCGGGTCTCAGCTCGCTCGAGGGAATGGCCAAGACTTCATCGCTGGACTGGCTGACGACGGTCGTCGCCGGTGTTGCGGACAAGCTGAAGGGGCCACTGCTCGGTGCCTGGTTGCCGTTGGGTGTGCTCGGGGTCGGCTTGGTCCTGGTTTATCGGGCGAGACGGGCGAGCTACGCGGACACGCTTCGCGCTGCCTTGATCATCGGAGGGGCCGTTGGGATGGCGACCTTCGCGCTGGTGTATCCGGCCACCGCGTCGAAAGCCGTCGACAGCACGGTGGTCGCGGTGTCCGACGCGGTTGGCAAGCAGTTCTCGGCGTCTGCCAGTGACGCAGTGAGCCGGGAGGGCGCGTATCGCACGTGGCTGACCGGGAACTTCGGCGACCCCGACTCCGCGGTCTCGCGCGACCTGGGCCCACGGTTGCTGAGCGCGACACGCTACACCTGGTCGGACATGAAACGCATCCAGGCAGACCCGGGCGCGAAAAAGAGGATCGACCAAGCGAAGGCCGGCGAGTTCAAGGCGGTGGCCAAGGAGATCAAGGACCGTGACCCCGCGGCTTACGAAGTGTTCACCGGGCGAGGAGAACGCACAGCGCCGGCTCTGCTGGGAGTGCTGGTGGTGCTGTGCATGGGACTGTTCATCGCTCTCGCGATGCTGATGGTCCTGATCGCGCGGGTCATGATGCAGGGGCTGGCCCTGGCCGCGCCATTGGCGGCGGTCCTGGGGGTGCTGCCCACTCATACCTCAGTCCTGGCCCGGCTCTGGGACCTCTTCACCGCCGCAGTCGTCGCAGTGGCGAAGTTCGTGGTCGCGGGCGGGATCATGGCACTGGTGTTGGGGGCCATTCAGGCCAACAGCGGGCTGGGGGCTGGTTCCAAGCTGTTCTGGGTGATTGTCGCAACGGTCGTCGGGATTGTGCTGACTCGGCCGGTCCGCAGCTTCAAGACGATCGTCCCCGGGCTGAACCCCGACAGGTCGTACTTGCGAGCTGCCGCTAACGGAGCCGCCGCCTACATCGGGGCCCGCCTCGGCACCGAGGAGGGTGCCGAAGCGGGGATTCGTGGATCATTTCCGAACGGAACCGCCAACGAGTCAGTTGGTCAAGCCACTCAGCGGTCGACGGCGTCAGCGGACGATCGAGAGTCACTCGAGCCACTGCCCATGCCGGCATGGTCCTACACCACATCGGCCGACCCCGTCTGGACCCAGACCGCTCCTGCCACCAGGGGGGCCGTGGAGGCGACGACGACAAGCGCCGGCCAATGGGCTCGCGGTCAGACGTGGCCGGGAGTGGTCGCGGGCGGACGGGGTCAGCGGGAGCTGCCCGCGGCCCCGTTACGGCCGTCTGCATCTCTCGCAATGGCACCGGATGAGACCGACATCCGAGCCACGGCCGACGCTTTGTCGCCGTCAGTGCACGCCGGCAGTGGGCCAGGGCTGGGCGGCCCTCGGTTCGTTGCCCCCTTGGACCCGGCTTTGGTCAGCTCGGACACGGTGATGGACGCCCCGGTGGTCGGGATGGGCGGCCCCCCCGCCGTGGTGACGAATGCTGGGTCGGTGCCGGTCGACCCCGCTCTGCTGAGGCGGCCTCGAGTCCCCGCCTGGGCGGAAGGCGTTTCGGAGGTGGTCTATCCCTCGGGGATCATCGTCGCTGCCGAAGAGCATTCGCTGTACCAGCGGAACGGCAACCAGGGCAGCGAGGCTTCGGAGGTGTACGTGACGTTGCCCGAGCCTGAGTTGGCTGAGGACGGGACCGAGCACGAGATGGTGACCTACTTCAGCAGCGCGGGGACCTCCCATGGTTCGGCGTGACCAGCTGACCTATGACGTGGGGCAGGAATCTCGACCAAAGGTGCCCTGGAAGTCGGCGCTGATCCTGGCGGTCGTGGTGGCAGTGGGCGCATTGTTGCTGACGTGGACGGTGATGAGCAGCCGGGTGCCGCGGGCCGCTCCGGTCAGCAGTCCTGAGACTGTCGGTCCGACGGCCAGCGCGAGCCCCTCCCCCACTAGCCCTTCGCCGGCGGGTTCGGATGCGCAAGAGGGTCTCGGTGCGCCCGAGGGAAGTCAGCGAGCCGCCTCGGTGTTTGTTCGGGCCTGGTTGGACCCGAATGCCAAAACCCGCAAGCCCATCTTGGATCAGGTGGCGACCCCGGCCTTGGCCGAACAGCTGATGCTCACCGATCCCTTGAATATCCCCAGAACCCGGCCTCGCGGGGCACCGATTCTTGATGACGCCTCAACCTACAGCGCCCAGTTCACGCAGACCTTGAGCAGCGGGATGAAGATTCACGTGTACCTGGTGGCGGACCCTGATGCTCAATATCAGTGGCTGGCCGCATCTGTAGATCAGGCTTGAGGCGTTGATCGATCCGGCGACCGCCAAGATGGCGCTGCAGCTGACTGCCGCCTTGGCGCGGAACCGCGGGCTTCGGTACCTGATCGTGGGTTTGGTTCTGCTGTCGATGTTGACCACCGGCGCTGTGATCTTTGGGCCATGGATGCTGACCACCCAGCTTGCTGCGTCTTTGCGGGCTCAGCAGCAGGTGCAGACCGACGGCGGGTCGTGCGAGACGACCATGGAAGCAGCAGTCGAGACCGGCCGACAATCCACGGTCCCATCGCTCTCGAAGGAGCAGGTCGGTAACGCGCGGGTGATCTGGCAGGTGGCGCAGACCCTGAGGTTGGGCGACCGGGCGGCCGTCATCGGGATCGCGACGGCGATGCAGGAGTCGACGTTACGGAACCTCACCTACGGCGACCGCGACTCACTCGGCTTGTTCCAGCAACGGCCTTCTTCCGGTTGGGGTTCGCCGACACAGATCCGCACCCCCCAGCTGGCCTCGTTGGCGTTCTACGGCCGAGCAGCGCACACCTCGAATCCTGGTTTGGCGGACGTCGCGGGCTGGCAGCAGATGTCTGTCGCCCACGCAGCGCAGTCCGTGCAGCGGTCGGCGTTCCCGTCCGCCTACGCCAGACATGAGAAGCCAGCGGCCGGGCTGGTGGCACTGTTCCGGTCCAAGGCTCCGGCAGGCACTGCGGCGGGTCAGGCGGCCATCGACTCGGCCATGTGTGGCAACGCCCAGGCTGCACAGTGTCCTGCCACCAGGATGGCAGTGGAAGCAGGCCTCACTCCGGACGCGTTACGGGTGCTCCGTTGCGTCAAGAACGGCTGGCCGCAGATCAGCACTTTCTACGGGCTGGGGGAACGCGCTTCCAACGCCGAGAGTGACCATCCGAGCGGACGTGGCGTCGACGTCATGATTCCCGGCTACCAGGCCACGGCGGGCCACCAATTGGGACAGACCGTCGCCGCCTGGTTGGTGTCCAACCACGCCAGGCTGGGAGTGCGGTACGTCATCTGGGACGCCCACATCTGGAATGTGGAACGGGCCAAGGAGGGTTGGCGGGCTTGCGGAGCCTCCGCCAGCTGCTATTCGGGGCCCGATGACACCGCAGCGCATCGCGATCACGTCCATGTCTCGGTCTTCGGCGACCAGGCGGGCGCGGGCACCAGCGGTCCCATCGGCCCGATCGTGCGCCCCGTCGACCACTACACGCTGACCGCCCGGTTCGGTCAGTGCTCCTCTCTCTGGTCCCACTGCCACACCGGCCTCGATTTCAGCGCCGGGACCGGCACGCCGATCCGAGCCATCATGACAGGTACGGTCATCTGGACCAGGTGGGGCGGCGCCTACGGAAACCTGACCAAGATCCAGCACCCCAACGGCGTGCAGAGTTGGTACGGGCACCAGACGAGCAGGAGAGTCAAGGTGGGAGACATCGTGACGGCTGGACAAGTCATCGGTGCTATTGGCGCTACCGGCAATGTGACCGGACCGCATCTCCACCTCGAGGTTCGGGTTCGAGGAAATCCTGTCGACCCGGACCGATGGTTGGCCTCTCACGGGGTGTCGGCGTGAACGATCGGGCCAGCAAGTGGGAAGACCTGGTGTTTGACCAGAAGGGCCGCTTGGTCGATCTCGCCGGACCGCTGGAGTTCGTCAACTTCGGTCCGCCGCCGCCTGTGACGTGGGTGCCGGTGATGGATGTCGGTGGCGCTTTCGGGCGCCGCGTCGCTGTGGTCAACTCCCAAGGCCCGATCTACGATCTCCGGCTGGCCTCGGACGTGTTCGAGGACGCCGGCGGGTGGTACGTCCACGTCATCGGTGAAGACCAATGGTGGGACTGGGTCTCCATCCCGGAGAGTGAGCGGCCGGCCAGGCCGGCTCGCGCAGTCTGCCTTCGGGCGGGGTACGTGTGGGTCGAAGTCCACGGCCATCGGGCACCTGCCGAGAGGTGACGTTCCCGCGGGAACACTTTTGGTCGTTCGCTGCCGTGCGCCGCACAGACGCTGTCACCAATTGCCTTCCATACCCGTGACCGCGGCTGCCACCGTGGCCAAAGACCTTCCGCTTGGGCGATCAGGACTCGCCGGTCGCCAGTTCGATGCAGCGGTTGTTCCACACCGAGGTGACCTTCATGCCGACCTTCTCGTACAGGCCGAGCGCTCCGGTGCGGGAGTCGGTGTCCAGCACCGACTTCGAGGCTCCGTGTGCGCGGCCGACCTCGAAGGCGTCGGCCAGCAGGGCCCACGCCAGGCCGGCCCCGCGATGGTCCTTCCGCACCGCCAGCTTTTGCACGCAGGCACTCGCGCCCTCATCGGCGACGATGATGAAGGCAACACCGATGACGGCGTCGTGGACGTCGATGGCCACCCGCAGGTTCCAGGGCGCGAAGCCTGGACGGCGCCACACGCCGGCGGCGAAATCGTCGAAGCTGTGACGTTTGCGGTCAGACCACTCGAGGAACGCGTCCTCCAACACCGTCCACACCGACTCGTACTCCGCCTCTACGGCGGTCCGGATGGCGTACCCATCGGGCATCGGTTGTGGTTCGATGCGCCGTCCCTCGGGCAGCGCCAGCTCCCACGACGTTCACCGCACGCCGTATCCCAGCTGCTCGAGCAGCACATCGCCCGGCGAGCCCAGCGGAGTCGGCATCCCGATGACGGTACTTCCGGCCAGCCGAGCTTTCCCCTGCATCCATCGTGCGAGGGCTGTACCGATGCCCCGTCCGCGGTAGGCAGGATGCACCGCAGCGTGCCTCGGTCACCGCCGAAGAACTCGGCGTAGGCCACCAGCCGCTCGGAGCCGAACACACCGATGCTGCTGGCCCGCACGTCATAACTCGGCTTCTGCCAGTCTGCGAGGATGTCCGCCTCCTCGGTGAACACCTCACCGACGTCCTGCAGTTCCTGAGCAGCCATGACGGCGGTGACCGCAGCGGCGTCCGCGGTAACGAGGGGTCGCTGCGACAACCCCTCGGGCACCTCGACGGAGAGCTCAGCCGTACCTGGCACAGGTACCGGGTGTGCAGTCACGCGATCCCCCTCTCTTCACGTTTCGCGGTTCTATGGGGTGCCGCATCGAAGCGCGGCTTCAGATCGTGGGTAGGTCGAGGAAAGAACTCATTGAACGCCTTGGTGGAACCGGCGCCGTCAGTGTGTGAGCCGAAACTGCCATTGTGTTGGGTTGCGCCGCGGCTGTCGAGACTGACCTTCGGCGATCAGCTCCGGCGGGTCAGGGCCGACGGTTCCGGTACCGCGCCAAGCGACGCACCTCGCGAAGACCCGCCTTGCGGTCACCTCGCTCCCGCATCGTGGTGAACACCACCGGCCCACCGTTGCTCCGCAGCGCCGTGGCCCTCTGCGACCAGACCGTGTTGGTGCCAACAGCCAGGCCTGCTCCACCGCGCGGTTGGCCAGGTCGCCACCGCTGCCCCCCGTTGAAACCCCAGATAGGTACGGATGAGGACGGCGGTGCCGGCCCAGACCCGTCGGTGCAAGCGCCGACCCGGCCATTCTCGCCCGATACGCTGCAGCATGTGGCCGCGTGGGCGTAGGGTGGATTTGACCGGCCAAGGGGGGCATCATCATGGCGAACCTCGTCGTCCACTTCGAGATTCATGGGTCCGAGCCGCAGCGGCTCATCGACTTCTACGCTGATCTGTTTGGCTGGAAGTTCACACAGTTCGGCGACATACCGTATTGGTCTATCGACACCGGCGAAGGTTCCGTCGGCATGACCGAGCCCGGCAACGGCATCAACGGCGGGCTCACCCAGCGCCGAGGCCCGGCTCCTGAGCGCGGGGCTCCGGTCAACGGGGGCAATTTCGTCGTGGGGATCGACGGCAGCGTCGACGAAAAGTTCCAGCAGGGGCTGGACCTCGGCGGCGCCGAGGCGCTTCCGCTGGAGGACATGCCGGGCATCGGTCGCGTCGGCTACCTCCTCGACCCGGACGGCAACGTCTTCGGCCTCATCTCGCCGATCCTTTCCGACGGCACGAATGTCATGGCTACCTGAGGATCGCCGGGTCTGTCGCTTCTTGGCGTCGGTATGCAGTCTGTTGACGACCGCTGGGCTTCGTCACGCCCGGCTGCACGATCTTCGCCCAGCTCGGCGCGTCCCTGCTGCCGGCCCAGGAATCGCCGCTCGGGTGATGGTCACCCGGTAGGTGGCCCCGTCGGACTCGAACCGACAAACGGCGGACGAAGCGTTGGCCCAGAGGAATCACTCGCCACTAGGCGACGCTCGCGGCCACCGGAGTCGCCGAGGATCATCAGCCGACGAACCAATTGGTTAGTCGACGGCCTCCTTCGCAGCGCCGACCCGGATCGACGTCGGAGCTGTCTATTCGAGGTTGGTGTGCCGGGCCCGCATGACCCCAGCGGTTTCCTGGCGGCTCGCCCGAACGCGGTTGGTGATGAGGTCGACCAGAACGAAGAGCGCAATCTCGTAGCCGCTACCCATCGGCAGGACGGCGGGCGAGTCGCTGTCGTTCGCCATGGTCTGGGCCTTGATGACGACAACTTGATCGGCGAGGTCGGCCGGCGACTCGTCCGGTTGGGCCGTGAAGTACAGGAGCTGGGCGCCGGCAGCTTTTGCTGTCGTGGCGACGGCCTGGACCATCGAGATGTTGCCGGGGCCGCACGACAGCACGACCACATCGCCTTCCCCGAGATGTGGGACGGTCATCTCGCCGACGTAGTGAGCGTCGACGCCGGCGTGGAAGAGCCGCATGACCAGGCCCCGCATCACGAGGCCCTCACGGCCGCCGGCGTAGGCGGCCACCTTGCCGGCTCCCGCCAGCCTCGCCGCGACCTGGTCGAGGACGTCACCTGGGACGCTGCGCACGGCGACGGCCAGCTCGTTCAGGGCTTTGTCGCCGTCGGTTGACTCGATGGTGTTCAAAATGGCTCCTTTGGCGTCGTAGGTGTCCCGTCAAGGTGTTGGTTCAGCGTCCAGGCGGGAGGTGGCCTCGTCGAACACCTGAGAGAGCGTGCTCAGGGCGGATGCAAGTGCATCCCGCTCCACAGTGGTCAACGAGCTCGTTGCAGCTTGCACTTGTTGTCCCAATGGCTTGTAGATGCCCGCGAAGGCTGCCCAGGTCGCTGGTTGCAGCTCGATGAGGACGACGCGACGGTCGTGAGCGGCGGGTTTGCGAGCGACGAGCCGCTCGGCTTCAAGGCGGTCGACAAGTGCGGTGATGCTGGCACGAGTGAGGTGCAGGAGGTTTGCGATGGTCGCAGCGCTCAGGGGTCCGTGCTCGAGGAGATTGAGCGCTCTCAGGTCGTTGCGACCGATTCCCAGGCTGCGAGATGCAGCCTCGTCGAAGAGGTCGGTTTGGCGGGCGAACTCACGGCAAGCCGGCAGCAGATGTTCGCGAGTGCGGTCTTGATCAGCCATGGTTAGATGATCGTACTGTCAGTCGTTCTAACTAGGGGTGACCAGATGGAGTGGACAGAGAGTGTCGTGGTCGACCGGCCAAGGTCCGAAGTGATGGCGGCCATAGCTGACGAACACGAGTTGATGCAGTGGTCCGCCTGGCCCGAGGCGACGGGTTACTCGTGTCGTGTAGACGGAGACGGCATCTCATTGGGGTCGTCGATCGTCTTCACCGACAGAAAAGGCCGCGAGCAGGGCCGGCAGCGGCTCGCTCTGGTGACCGAGGACCGTGTGGAGTACCGGTTGTCGAACAGAGGACCGGCAGGGAGGCCGGTGAACCCGGAGGTGGACTTTCGTGTCGAGCCCGTCACGGATCAGCGAACCCGGGTGTTCCTCGACTTCCGCGTGAGCCCGCCGCTGCCCTTCGGGCTGCGCCAGGTCGCCGAGGCGATCCTGCGGCGCCCCGCTCGCAAACTGCATGTGGAGGATCTGCGGTTGCTCAAGCAGCATGTCGAGCGCCCTCCAGCCGAAGCATGACCTCGAACCCTCACGCAGGCCCTGTCCCCGAGCCGGCTTGGGCGGCCGACGACCTCGCCCGACAGCGCGGCCGTGTCGAGATGTTCAACGCCTCGCGTCCGGGTGGCCTTGATGGCTGGACGATGGATCTGACGCAATACGAGCTGATGCGGGGCCACATCTTGGCGATGGCTGGCGAGGCTGGCCCGGAGGGTGTACTGCTGAAGGAGTTGGTCGCGGCGGCGCAGACCGAGTACTCGACACACCCAGCCTTCCCGAAGGGTCGACTCCGGAACTACTGCACCTTCACGAAAGTCGATTTGGAGGCGCGGGGCCTGATCGAGCGGCTCAGCGGCCCCGGGTCGCAGCGCATCCGGTTGACCGCACCAGCTGGCTGATGAGCGGGAGGTGGGAGGATCGCCAGGGGTCTACCCTCGGCGGTTGGGCATGAGGGCTGGGGCGGACCGTCGACCCGCCGAAAGGTCGACGCGACTCGTCGGTGCGGCGAGGGTTTGACACTTTTCTGCGCGCACGCCTGACGTCGACTCGCGCCTCTGGCCCACCCATGTGCGGTTCTACGGATGATCACATCCGGGGTGCTGGCGATGACTGCTTGGGGCCCCAGTCTGGCGCGCTGTCCCAGAGGGGCTTGCGGGTGACCCGGCGTACGTCACTGCCGTCGACGCGGGACGTGAAGATGTCCGGCTGGCCGGCAGTACCGGTCTTGGCGTAGACGATTCGCTTGCCGTTGGGCGAGAACGAGCTCGACAGCAGTTGGGTGTCCGCGCTGACGTGGGTGACCTGTCGGAGACCGCGACCGCTCGGGTGGATGACGTACAGCTGGGAGTTGAGGAAGCCGTTGTCGGGTGAGCGGAAGAGGATCCAGCGTCCGTCGGGGGACCAGTCAGGATGATCGCCGGCGCGCATCGACCAGGGTGTGATCCGTCGCAGGTGAGTGCCATCGTTGCGCATGATGAAGATCGCGAGCCCGCCGGCGGGCTCGACGAGCGGCGAGTTGTTGCGAACGAAGGCGATGTGTGCGCCGTCCGGGGAGGCGACCATTTGGCCGTTGTCCCCGCTGAACGGGCGGGGCCGCAGCACAACGTGGGCATGCCTACCGGAAAGGTCGCGGATGACGATGTCGGAGTGCTCGATGAAGCTCTCACCGTCCGGGAATTCACGAACTCGGCCGGTCGCGCGCGTGAAGACGACGTGATGGCCGTCCGGCAGGAACGCGACTTCGGACTCGTCGGCGCACATGGTCTCGATGTCCGGTGCCTTCGCCGTGCAGGGGGCGCTGAGCCGGTGCAGGTGCGTGCCGTTTCGCCGGACGGTGTAGATCGCGCAGACGGTGTCGGGTGCGCATCGCCTGAAGGCGATCAGCGATCCGTTCGGCGACCAGTCCGGCTGGTCGTCGACCGTACCGACGGCAGGAAAGGTGATCTGACTAACGCCGGCTCCGTCAGGCCGAATGGTGAAGATGGCCCCGGTCGACCTGTCCGCGTCCAGGTACCTCTTGAACGCGATTCGTCCGTTATGCCCGGGCGGGGTGGCGGCGGCCGGCGGAGCCGTGACGAATGTGAGCACCACGCCTAGGGCTGCGAGGAAAGCTATTGCGCGCGAACGCCACCACATGTGTCGAGGCCTTGCCATGGCAATCTCCTTCTGGTGTAGCGCCGGACTTTCGGATCCGCGGACGTGGCCGTATGGATGGGCGCCACGTCGTTGACCGCATCCCCTGCGAGACGCCTGCAACGACTCTGCGCCTTGCGAACGTAGGTGTTGGGCTCACTGGATGGCACTCACAATCCTCCCGTAGTGGTCGCTGAGCAAGCCCCTGCAAGCAAGTAGGACGGATTAGCGAGTCGGGTGAACGCGTTACGCATCCTGCCGACCGTCTGCGGGGAGCGAGCAACAGGACCAACCGTTCGGCGGACAGCCGAGTCTCGCTGAAAGTTCGCCGCCAAGACACTGCTTCCGTGTGTTACCGCCCGCACTGCGTGCTGAGGGCCACAATGTGAATCCCCGAGCGGCCGACGCGGAGCGGCCAGCACCGAATCGAGGGCATCCGGAGCGGAGGGCAGGCGCCTGGCGCCGCCTTCCTGGATCAGCAGAGGCGGCCTCGGCAACTGGCACCCTTAGCGCATTAGGCTGGCGCTTCGCTCAAGTCGGCGGTGCGGCCCACAACCCCGCGGGGTGACTGTCAGCACGAAATGATCGCCAAGCGTGACAGCTGGCGAGCGTGCGGTACGCGACGCAATGCTGGGGAGTGCCGAGTCGTTGGCAGTGTGGTGTGTGACAGCGTGCGACGGCGGTCGCCGGGATGCAGGTGCGTGTCGATCGAGCCTGTGGCACGCCTTTCAAATCCGCTCTACTGGAGTCGTAAGGCGCAGCTCCGGCGTTACCCGACCGACCGTTCCAGGGTGATGAGAACGCCTTCGACTCCCCCCGGGCCCATTCGGCCCTTGACTTCGACGGACGTGATCGCCTTGAGTTGCCAGCCCTGGGCCGCATGTTGATTCAGCACCTTTTCAAGCTTGTCGCCGGACATTTTGCCACCAATCATGCCTTCGCGGAGCTCGACTACCTTGTACTCGTATCGATACGCCATGAGGTGACGATACTGGCCCTTGCTGTGACGGATGGCCCCAAAATTGGGCGAGAGTGTAAGCAAGCATGGAGCCAGCCGCTCCATGCCCCGCTCAGTTGATGCTCAACCTCCCAGCGCTACGAGGCGCTCGTCGCAGATTCCGTCGAGCGCGCGGCTTGACACCGCTGGCTCCCCGCTGAGCCGCGACGTCCACTAGTTCAAACCGTCGTCGGAAATCGTAACGCAAGGTACTCGAGTTGACGCGTGTTGCGGCCCTTGTGCAGCAAGCCGCCGGAAGCGGATAAAGGGCTAGGCGAACTGAGGTTTGACGTCCGATCTCGTGTGCGTCGTGGGTCTCTGACCGCTCCGTGACGCTCTGGTCCCCAATGCACCAGTGCCTACTTGGACAGGGGTACGAGAGCCGCTTGGGGCCTGATGAATCAGCGATGAGCGGCCGAGAATTTGAAAAGGTCGATGAGGACTCGATTGCTTCGTTCTTCACGGCCGACGCTGCCGATCTGGTGGAACTCGATAGGGCATGCGTTGGCCTTGCTAGGACTCGAGTGTGCCTGCCAGGCTACGAGCCTGAGCGCGACACCGCCGTCGGCTCGGTGAGGAGGCACGTCATGTCCGAGCCCAAACCGTTTCGCTTCGCCGTCTACGGCTCTCAGGTTGCAGGGTCCGGCGAGTCCGCGAAAGCTTGGTCGGAGTGTGCGCGCAAAGTAGAGGATTTGGGCTACTCAACGCTGGTTGTCGCGGACCACATCGGGTGGGGCGATTTAGCGCCGATCGCCTCGCTCATGGCCGCCGCGACTGCGACGACGACTCTGCGGCTGGGCACTCACGTGGTGTCCAATGACTTCCGGCACCCGGCGATGGTGGCACACGAGACGGCAACGCTCGATCTTCTGTCAGGGGGTCGGCTGGAACTTGGACTTGGTGCAGGTTGGGCGGCCGCCGGCGACCACGAGGCGCTTGGCGTTCCGTGGGATCCACCAGGCGTCAGGCTTGCGCGGCTGATGGAGTCGGTAACGGTCATCAAACGGCTTTTCCAAGAGGAATCAGTCACTCACGATGGCGATCATTACCATGTGCACGAGCTGAGCCTGCAGCCGAAACCGTTGCAGCGTCCGCACCCGCCGCTGTACATCGGGGCCGGGGGCAGGCGCATTCTGCAGTTCGCCGCAAAGGAGGCCACGATTGTCGGTCTCACGCACAGGACAACGGAGACAGGCATGCTCGACCTCGCCGACGACAAAGCCGCTGGGTTCACCGAGAAAGTTGAATGGATCAAGGAGGCGGCAGGTCCTCGGTTCGACGACCTCGAGCTCCATACCGGCTTGACCAACCTGGTGTTCACCGGCGACCGGGGACGGGGTGCGGCGACGGTCTTGGAGCAGCTGGCGCAGCTGCCCGCCATCGCGGTCAACAAGGAACTGACCATCAACGATGTTTTGGACTCCCCGAACATGCTGATCGGTACCGTTGATCAAATGGTGGAGTCACTCCAAGAGCGGCGTGAGCGGTACGGGATCTCTTATTACACCGCGTTCTGCGCCGACACAGGTGCTCCTGAGGCTTTCAGCCCGGTCGTCGCCCGACTTGCTGGGACGTAGCGATTTTCGTTCCGCGAACAAACGGAACCCGCGAAGGTAATCCCGGATCCCAAGCTTGACGAAGGGCAACAGCAAACTCAGCAAGTGGACGCCCAACCCGAACCGAACATCGAAAGGCTAGCTGAACCGTAATTCCGCGTCCGTTGTATGTGTGTCGTCGGGCTCAAGTCGCCCGGATTGCCCCCCCGAGGGGTAGGCGTTGCCATTGAGGACTGCCGCCAAGCCGCCTCACTGGATTGCGCCGAGAACGGGCCAGGTGAGCAGCCTGCTGGACCGGTTTGGATTCGACACGGTCGACATCGGACCCCTGTCACAGAGATTGCGGATCGAGCCTGGCAGCCGGCTACGGTCCCCAGCTCAACGCGACCGAGATGAAGGCAGCCGTCGAAGCAGCGAGCCGGACCGCGGCCTGACCTGTCCTCGTCCAGCGTCGAGCAGGGGTCGTCGACCTCGGACCCAGCTCAGCCTGCTGACCACACCGCAAAGATGACCGCGGCCGTCGGCGGCAGCACGTAAGTGTAGCCGAAGCCGGATACCGGCAGCCGAACCGTGGCGTTGTGGCGGCCGGCGTTGTAGACCCCGGTCACCTTGCGTCCGTCGGCCAGAACGGCCGTATCCTTCCTCAGCTTGGCATGGTTGGCCTTGGGCTCCGGGGCGGTAGCGGCCGTGCTGTTACGGAGGTTCAGCTCCGAAACGGACCACCAGCTGCCCGAGGTGTCCTTGCTGACCAGCCGCAGATAGCGGGTGGTCGTGGGCGGCAGCGGGATGACCATCGCACCTGAGCTGCCCTGGCCACGGGCGAGTGCAGTCCAGGTCGTGCCGTCCGCGGAAGTCTCCACCTGATACCGGCGGATGTAGTCGCCGGGACTGGTGCCGGTGTCCAGCACGATCTGGTTGAACTGCCGCTCAGCGCCGAGATCGACGCTGAGCCACATGCCCGGCTCCTGCCCTGCACCCGAGCTCCATCGCGTCGCCAGATCGGAGTCCAAGAGGTTGGCCAGCGGGCTCGCCGGGTCGGTCGCCGAAGCGCTCACCCGCCAACCGGTTCGCGTCAAGGTGACGCTGGGTCCGTCAGGCTTCAGCTGTGCACCGAAGGGTTGCGAGTACGCGAGCCACCGGTCGGCCAACCGCACCTGGTTGAGGTTGTCCAGGATCTCGGGACTGACGCTCTGGGTCAGCCTGCGGGTGGGCGTTCCGGCCGGTCCGCGGCCGAGATGCAGGTCAACCCAGCCCAGCTTCGAAGTCGCGACGGGTCGCTGCACGTGCCCGGCCCAGCGATAGGTTGCGGCCGCTCTCGCCGCGAGGGTCGTGGTGAAGTGCCGACGACCGACCTGGACGCTGAAGGTCTTGGCAGCCGTTCCGGCGTTGTAGGCCACCATCACCTGTGACCCGTCCCGGTTGGCGTAGGTCACGTTGGACAGGTCAGCGTCCGTCGAGCTGGATGACGCGATCCTGACTGCCCCCGGGTGCACAAACTTGCTGGTATGACCCAGCGCCCAGTATTGGAGTTCCTTGCTGACCGTGCCATCGTCGTTCACGGTGACAACACCGCGGCAGGTCTGGCAGCCGCCGTTGGTCGGCCCGTTCCGGTTGTCCAGCGCCAGGTTCCAGAAGACAACCGATTGGCCCCAGTTTCGCGGCACGCCAATCATCAACGCCATCGACGCCGCAAACGCCTCCTGCGGGGTCCCCTGCCAGGTGCCGCCCGAGCACTCAGTCATGAATGCCTGCGCATGCGGATAATCGTTATGAGCCGTCGACTGGGCCAGCACGTTGCCGCCGTAGCAGTGCCAGGCGGTGCCGGTGACATAGCGGGCGGCAGCCCGCGAGTGATAGATCTCCTCCGGGTAGGCCGGCACGTCCCAGTTGTGATCGTAGGCCAGGATCTTTGTGTCCAACCCGCTACGGCGCAGTGCCGGCCCGAGGTACTTGCCGATGAAGGTCGCCTCGTCGGCAGCTGACAGCCCCATCCCTGGATAGTCTCCCGGTTCGAACAGCGGCTCGTTCTGGGCCGACACGTACTGAGGCCGAACCCCGGCCTTCTGGTAGGCCTTGAGGTATTTCACGAAGTAGTGGGCGTACGTGCGGAAGAACTCCGGCTTGAGCGACCCGGTGACCATCGAGTCCGTGCCTTTCATCCACCCCGGAGCACTCCACGGGGTCGACATCATCGTGAGCTTCGGGTTCAGCCGCCGAGCCTCTCGCAGCCGCGGAATGATGTAGCCGCGGTCGTGGGCGATGCTGAAGTCGGAAAGGTCAGGGTCGATGACCCCGGCGGGCTGGTCATCGTAGGAATAGGAGCCGTTGACGGCAAAGTCGGAAGCACCCATCGGTTGCCGGAGCATCGACAGCCCGATCCCGTTCTTGGGCGAGAACAGCTCGGTCATCGTCTGCCGTCGAGTGGCAGAGGTCAACTTGTTGCTCAGCAGATAGGCAGAGGTGTCCGTCATCGATGCGCCGAATCCAGTCATCCGCTGATAGCGACGCGTCGGGTCGACTACCACCGTCGTCGCGCCGGGACCGATGCCTTTCTGCCAAGCCAGCCTGGGTTGTTGCTGCAACCGCTGGTTGGTCGACAGGTCGGTGACCCAGGACTCGACCCCCGCCTGTGAGCTGGTCGCCGCGGCCGGACCGGCGAGCGCCGGTTGCAACGCTGCCGCCCCCAATGACAGTGGGGCGGTCAAGCCGAGAACACTCGCGAGGGTGAGCAGCCGTCTGCGGATGGACGTTTTCTGATTTCTCATGGTTCGCTCCATTGCGATTCACCGGTTCCAACGTCGGTCTTCGTGACTCCCCCGGAGCCTGACAGTAGCCAGGCCCGTTGTCCAGAGCACCAACGCCAAGCTCAGCGAGCAGGGGCGCTCGTCTCACGGATCACCAGCTTGTGGGCACCAGATAGGAGACACCGGGGACCCGGTTGCCTCGATCCTGATGATCAGCGCATCCAGGGTCACGGAGACCGCGTCTACGAGAGAACCGAGAAAGCCGCGCCGGTCGCTGCTGAGTATTCGATGACTGCGCTTCCTGAGGACCTGGCTCAAGCTCGACGTGAGCTGGTTCTTCAGCAGTGCCGTGTCGCAGTGTCTGAGCTGGAACGATCAACTCGCACAGGTTGCGAGGAGCCTCTTCCCAGACTGTGAAGGCACTCCGACCCAACTCAATTGGTCTGCCCGTGCGGTGGTGCGGCCCTGACCACCGCCATCCCTCTCTGCGGTCCGCGGGTCGAGCCCGGACCTCACTTGCGCCTGGAAGTTCTGGTCTGTGCTCGACCCGTCGGCTGGTAGTTGTTCTGGGAGGCTGACTGCGGTGTGATCGTCGATGTGGGCGAACTCGCTGTGCCCCAGGGCGTAGGCCAGTGCGACGCCGACGCGAACGACCTCGGGCGGGGTGGCGGCTAGCTCGGCCAGGGCGTCCGCAGCTGCAGCCGGCAGATCGGCCTCGTGCCACGGCAGCAGCGTCGTTGCAGGGTTGGGGGCTAGAAGCCATCCGAGCACGCGATCGTCCAGAGGCCCGACAGGGGTCGGTCGCCATCCGTCGCGCTAGCCATACATAGCAGGGCCGACTGGATCTTGCGGCCGCGGCTATCCGCCGGGCCAGAGGAGCGCTGACCGGGAAGTCAGCGAAAGCGGCAACGCGCTGTTCCTCCTGCTCCACCAACTAGCCGGGGATGCGTTCCGCGGCGACCACGTCCGGTCGACCACCACTCCAAGATCTGCAGGCCGCGCTGAAGCGCCGCATTGAGGAACCGTGGCGACGAGATGCGCGACGCCCTCTTTGGCGCTGTGCACGCTGAGGTCGCTGCTCTTCGGGAAGTACTGACGCAATGTTCGGGATCCGGTTCTTGCGCTGACCACTTTTCGTGACGGTCGCCGAACCGCCCGACCGGTGCGTAAGCACCCGGTCAGGTCGTGTTTCAAGGCGCCGCGGGACTGGGCGCCTTCGACGGTCCGGTGTTCGCTGACACGAAGGGCGGTTGGCGGGACCGCAGCACGTCGGCAAGGCGTTCCGCCGCGTGTGCGACGGCTCGGACTTCGAGTGGGTCAAGACCCACACCTTTCGCTAGACCGTGGCGATCCTGCTGGACGGAAGTGGAGCCAGCGCGCGCGTGATCGCCGACCAGTTGGGCCACTCGCGGGCTCGATGACGCAGGACCTCTACCTCGGACGGCGAGTCGGAAACGCCGGCAACCTGCTTGCGCTGGAGTCCTACGGCCCCTTGCCCACGGACGGCGGGGACGGAGGGAACGTGAAGCATTCGTCCCCACACTCGTCCCGACGGCCGCTTCCGACCGGCGGATCGCCACTACTAAAGCGCGCTGACTAGGTCTTTCGTGGGCCCCGTCGGACTCGAACCGACAACCCGCGGATTAAAAGTCCGCTGCTCTGCCAATTGAGCTAGAGGCCCGGGGGTTCAAGACCTAGATCGGCAAGCCTTCGGGACAAACCCTAGGGACAAGCGAGCTTGGTCCGACCTCCGGGGAGACAGTCAACCCTAGGTGGGGTGGCTCTCGCAACGCGAGATCGCGTGGCTCAGGCACAACCGTCATCGAGAGCCGCGCTCAGCAGGGCAGCGGCCGCCCACCGCTTGACGCCTTCGGACTCCTCGACGCTGAGCCCGCAGGCCACCTGGGTGATGAGTGCCGCCTCGACACCGACACACAAGGTAAGGGCGGCGACCAGCCGGCGCATGGCCACGACTGACAGCTGGTCGCCCAGGGGTGCTAGAGCCGTGGTCATATAGCGAACCCGGTTGCTGGGCTCCAAGGGGGCCTCGGGAAAGCTGTCCACGAGGAGTAGGTAGGCCCTCAGCCCGGTTCGCAGAGCGTGCTGGTGCTTGGTGGTGAAAATGTGGTCGGCTCGGACGACGCGGTCGACTCGGGTGGTCGCGTCTCCCTCGCTGCCGGCGGCCGCGTCCATGGCTCGCCGGTCGGCACCGACGGTAGCGGTCAACAGGATCTCGGCGTACATCAGCTCCTGGGACGGAAAGTAGCGGTACGCCGTGCTCTTCGAGATCCCCGCCGACTCCGCCACCTGAAGCACGGTCGGTTGTTCACCCGCCGCGATCAGTTCCGTAGCTGCCGCCTTCAAGGCATTGCGGGTGCGCAACTTCTGAGCGGTACGCCCCCTCGTCTCGTAGCCGGTCATCGAGTGCTCTCCCTAACCCCTTGACGATGCGGTTCTTGCTACATGATACTCAGTTTCACGATGAGACTAGATCCTAGATGGCCGGCGTAACTGCCGTGGACACAAAAGTCCTCACGTCGTCCACAGATCTGACACCTGAGTTCCTGACTTCGGCGCTGCAAACTCACTTCCCGGGAGCGTCCGTATTACGTTGTCGGTGTGAACCGCTGGTCGGCGAACGAGGAATGGCCGCCAGCGTGCTGCGAATCCATCTCAGCGGTGACCATCCAGCTCTCCCCGCGAGCGTCATCCTCAAGCTTCCACCGTCGGAGCCAGCCCTCCGAAATCAGGTGAACGACATGGGATTTTTTCAACGTGAAGTCGGCTTTTACCGACATCTGTCTGAGCACACTCCCGTTCACACCGCGACGTGTTACAGCGCCGACTTCGACCCCGAAACGGGTGATGCGTACCTGCTACTCGAGGACTTGGCACCCGCCCGCAACGGCAGTTCGCCGGCGGCCGGGACAGTTGAGGAGGTCGCCGCCGTGCTGCTCGCCCTAGCTCGAATGCACGCTCGGTGGTGGCAGGACGAAACCCTAGCCCATCATGCGTGGCTGGGGCTGCACTCGATGCTGGCACCCTCGGGAGTGGCGGAGATTTTCGAGCGAAGCTGGCCGTCGTTTTTGCACAAGCTCAGCATTCCGGTCGACGAGGAGATCCTGACCATGAAGGCCTGGATCAGCTCAGCGATACACGAGGCGTCCATCACCCTGTACGAGACCGGGCCTCGAACCCTGATCCACAACGACGTTCAGGGTGACAACGTGTTTTTCACGAACAACCCCGATCGTTCTGTGATGTTCATCGACTGGCAGCTCTCCACCTACGGTCGGGGCGTGGTGGACGTGGCCAACGCGGTCCGGGGAAGCCTCGAGCCTGATGTCCGGCGCTCGGCTGAGCGAGAGCTGATACGCGGGTATCACAAAGCTTTAGTCCGGGGCGGAGTCTCTGGATACCCGATCTCTCAGTGCGAAAGCGACTACACCCTCGCGACCGTGATCGCGCCAGCACGGCTGGCCACTGCGGTCGGCCTACACGGGGGCGTGGCGGCCCACCCCGGCGCCCCCTGGGACACGCTGTTCCCCCGACTCGCACGAAGCTGAGGATTGACCGAGGCCAGGTGGCCTGCCATTCGAGAGCGAAAGGAGCAATGCTATGCAAGCCTCCACAGAAGGTTGGGTCAGCTCTGATCGACCCGACGACGACCACTGGTTTCTCGGCACCCTGGCGACCATCAAAGCCAGAACGGCGAACACGGGTGGGGCACTGGCCGCTGTGGAGTTTCTCCATCCAATGGGTTTCGCGACTCCTCGTCACGTTCACCACGTAGCCTTCTACGTCCTCAGCGGCTTCCTCCACGGCTTCTGCGGGGACAACACCTGGGAAGCTGGGACTGGTGCCTTCGTGTGGCTTCCCAAAGGCATACCGCACGGCTACACCGTGGACGACGGCGATCCCGTTCGAACCCTCTGCCTGGCGATGCCTGGCGGTTTCGACACGTTCGTCGCCGAGGCCGGTGAACCGGCTCCCCGACATGACCTCCCACAAGCGTTGGTCATGCCCGACATGGGTATCCTCCTGTCAGCGGCAGCGAACAACGGCATTGAGATTCTCGGACCGCCGCCCGGCCAATCCTGACCAACCAAGCCGCGGCGCTTGTGCTGAGCCAATAGCGCCTGACCGGTCTGAAGTCCTTTGAGGCATGGGCCGCACAACCGACAACATCTCGCCGCCAGGGCCAAACGACGGCAGACCTCGCACTCGCGCACCAGCCCTCGGACCCGACACCAGCGGATACTCGGCCGAGTCGAGCCGGACACCGTCCGCCAAGGACCAGGCGAGCCAACACGCTCTGGACGCGGTCGCGATGCTGGCCCAAGACTCGGCGATCCTGAGCGCCGCCTCGTTGCCGCACGTCGTGAGTGGGGCCTCTGCCCAGACTCGAGCAAGCGGTCGTGTCGGAAATGGAGACCCTCTTCGTCGCCGAGCTGATGGCTTGGGTGGCGGCGGCGTGGGAGCACGGTTGGCGCCCTCACCTGGGCGAAAGCAGCTCGACGCGATCGACGAAGCGCTCCTGCAGGCTCGAGGCGAGGACCTCCGGACTATCTATCTCTGCCATGCCGTGATCGCCTGCCTCATCAGCACACCCGTGGACGTCGACCAGGTCGAACTGCTGTTCACCTCGTTGCTGATCCAAGCCACCCGGGCCATGTCCGCAGCCGGAACGCAGCGAACCGGTTCCTTCGACCGTTCGCCCGCCTTGCGTAGCTCGCTCCCACCGCATACGCCGACCGCATCGGTAACGACTGCCGAAGCCGACCAGCAGACGGTCGCCAGCCATGGGGCCCAAGCTGGTCGCCGTCCGAACGCAACGAGCCTGCGCCGCGGGCGCCGATTTCGCGCGAAACTTCCTCACACCACCGACCGAGCCGGCTTCGTGGCCAGGCGGCGGCTGGATAGGAGGCGACCGCGGGCATGAGAGCCGTCAATGCAGCGCTGCCACCCAGTGCGCAGCCTGCCGCGCATTCCGTCGTCGCTGCTCGTACCTGGCGCCGAGGACCAGCAGCACCAGTCCAACCGTCCCGAAGCTCAACCAGCGCGGCAGCCCCACTGCATAGATCGCCAACTGCGAGATCGCCACCAGCCCGAGGGCCAGAGCCCCGAGCACCAGGGGCGACTGCCAGCGGAGCAACACGCCACCGACGAGCACGATCGCCCCGGCGAGCAGCACCAGCAGTGGCCGGGTCAGACCCTCGTCACCGATGCTCCGCAGGGCCGACGGCAGCAACGCCGCCGACAGCGCCGGTCCCACCGTCAGCCACGAGGGTGCGCCGGGATCGCGGCGGAGCCGGACCAGCCCGACCAGCGCGATGAGAGCAGCCAGCGGCATGGAGTACGCCTCCACGACCCGGACGTCGGCGTCCAGGAACAGCGTCCAGGTGGCCGCGGAGCAGCCCAGCACCCCGAGGATCGCGACGTAGCCGCGCCGCGGCATCACCCCGTACGCCAGCGCCGCGAGTCCACTGATGGCCAGGACCAACGCCAGCGGCCGGGCCCCGGCGTCGCCCGCGAACCAGGCGGCCCCCATCGCCGCGGCCAGCGCGACCAGGGCCAGTCCACCTTCCTCGGGAGCGGTGCGGCGCCAGCCAGCGAGCCCCCCGGCGACGACGGCCCCGGTGATCAGCACGGCGGTGGTCCAGCCGTCACCGGACGGCGAGACCGCCACCGCAACCGCACCGATCGCGGCAGACATCCCGGAGGTCGCCCCAAGGACCCGCGGTTTCGTTTGACGTACCGCAATCACCGCGGCGCCCAGCGCCACCGCACCCAGCGCCAGGCTCAGCGGGTACGGATGCGACGCCGGCAGGTCGAGGTCGGCATGGGCGGTCAGGTCCAGCAGGGATCCGATGGCGGCGAGCTCGGCCAGTACCGCCAGGAACCCCAGCGGGTGCGGGGTCTCCGGCCGCCGCTCGAACCAGATGAACGCCGAGGCAGCGGCCGACACCACGGCAAGGATCACCGGCCCGACCGGCCGCCCGTGCCCGGCCACGCCGACCAGCACGACGGCGGCGCTCAGGACGGCAGCCACCGCGAGGAACGGATGCTGTCCCAGGACGCGGAGACCGAGATCACGTCGGGCCACCGTCGCGCAGCCGGCCGCGGCGAGCAGCGCTACCGCTGCGCACCAACCGCCCGGACCCCGTAGCGGTTCGTCGAAGACCCGCGGCAGGGCGACCAACCACGTCACCGCCAGATATCCACCGGCCGCCAGCTTCAACGGAACCCTAAACGGCCGCCATGCGGCGGGTAGGGCACGTCGCACCCCCGCGAAGGTCACCGCGGCCAGCAGCGCGACACCGGTCGAAACAGCCTCCCCGGCGTCGGCACCGACCAGCCCGGCGCCGGGGGCCACGGCGGCGGCGGTCACGCTTCCCCAGGCGTACGGGGCCATCGTGAGGTTCCGCCCGCTGACCAACGCCAAAGCGATCGCCAGGACCGCCGCCGCCCAGGCGACATAGGTGACGTCGTCGATCTGCTGAAGACCGGCGAGGTTCAGCGCATAGGCGGCCGAGGCGTCGACCACGGCCAGTCCGACGGTCAGCAGGGCCAGCGCCAGAGCGGTCGCACGCAGGCCGCGACGCGCCAGCCGCAGGCTCGCCCAGCCCGCCAGCACGGTCACGACGGCCATCACGCTCACCTGTCCGAGCACGCCGATGGCGGTCCAGGTGACGGCCACGAATACCGTCGCCGCCACCAAGACGAGCAGCGCACCAATACTCAGCAGGACCTGCTGCCCGCTCCAACGCGGTCCCGGTCTCACGGGGGCGCTCACCGTCGACACCGGGCCTGCTCCGATGGAGTGCGGTTGGTCGAGCGGGCTCGGTCCCCCGAGTGGGCCCGACACGCGCAGTCGACTCATCAAAACTTGACGCTCGTGCTCGAGGGCGGCGATGGTCTGGTCCACCTGCCAGAGTCGTACCGCGTCGGGCCCGGTCAGCGGCAAGCCGCAGGTCGTACACACGGGTGATCCCGCCACCAGCGGCACTCCGCAGGAGGGACAGCGCACGTCGGGGGCCACAAAAGCCTTTCAGCGAGGGGGCGAGGCTCTCAGTCTGCGCTCCGGCCCCGACCAAGGCGACGGTTCACGCGCCGGCGTGACGATTTCGTTGCGCTGCACCCCGTCGTCAGGACTGCTTCTGCTCCCGCCACTGCTGGACCACGCGGTCCACGTCGAACGTCTTGATCCAGATCGGGGGTCCGTCGACCTTGCGCCGCCGGCTGTCCAGGATCCGTTCGTTCAAGTCGGTCACGATCTCACGAACCGCCTTCTCGGTGCGCTCCTTGGCGACCGTCGCCAGCAGCTCAGCGGCTTCTTTACGCAGCGACAACGTGGTGGGCAGCAGTGGCTTGAGGTTCTCGCGTTCCATCAGGCCCTTGACCCACCAGTTGTCGTCCTGGCGGCCACCCAGACCAGGGATCGGCTTGCCCGCCCCCGGCAGGTTGTCGAACTCGCCACGTTCGCGCGCCTCCCGGATCTGTCGGTCGATCCAGGACTCGAACTGACTCATGGGTGATCACCGCTCGGCACGCCACCTCGGTTGGTCATGGCTCCGACCCTACCCAGCCACGTGTGGCACCCTGAAGAGGTGGACCCGTGGACTATCGGGCTGATCGCCGTGATCGTCGTCGGCCTGGCCGTCATCATGTTCGGCGCACTCTCGGACCGGGTCAAGAACCGTCGAGCCGCCGTCGAGATGATGGCGCCGCCGCAGCGGACCATCCCGCATTTCCGCCCAGACTCCCCCGCCCCGCGCTACCTGTCCGAGCTCCAGGCGCGTCGCCGGACGACCGATGACCGACCTACCGAGCTGTCGTCATCTGACCGCGACCAGATCGGCACCCAGCTCCGCGACGCCTCGACCATCGCCATCAAGACGGGCTACCTGTCCCGGGACTTCGTCACCGATGCGACCTCCTCCCAGGCTGTGCTGGACCAGCCCCGCGTCCTCGTCTGCGCCGACCGGATCGAGTCGACCCGCGAGCTGCTGACCATCCTGGAGAAGCTCATCCTCAGCCGTACGCCGCTGGTCGTCGTCGCTCCGTCGCTGTCGGACGAGGTACGCGGCACGTTGGAGGTGAACGCCATCCAGCAGACCATGCGGCTGCTCGCGGTGACTCCGAACCAGACGGAGCTGGTACAGGTGGCCGACGCGACGCGCGCCCAGGCCCGGACCCGGAGCGACCTGCAGGCCGGGTATATCTGGCCCGAACACCTCGGCGGCTGCGACCGTTGGGTGAGCACCGCCACCGCGAGTTACGTCATCACCGCCGGCCAGAACCCGACCCCGGATCTCGGCGAGTCCGCGCCGCTACCATCACCCCTGTGAGCGACTCCGAGACCCCGCGCTCCGGCGCCGACCCCGAAGTGGTCCACCCTGACGGTCGCTGGCCCCGCCGGGTGTACGGGGTCGGCACGGAGCCAGACCCCCGCTTCTCCTTCGCCAACGAGCGCACCTTCCTGGCCTGGATCCGCACCGCCCTCGGCTTCGTCGCCGCCGGCGTCGCGGTCGCCGCCGTGGCCCAGCTCAACGACGCACTCGGCGTCGAGGTCAGGTTGGCCGCGCTGCTCCTGGTGCTGTGCGGCCTGGCCTGTGGCGTGGCGGCCCTGACCCAGTGGATCCGTAACGAACGCGCGTTGCGGCTCAACCGACCGCTGCCGGCCTCGCCGCTGCTGCCCTTCCTCACCATGGCGATCGTGGTGGTCGCGCTCGTCGCCATCGTGGTGGTGGGCCTGCAATGACCCAGTCGCTGATCGACGAGCCCTGGGATCCCGGCCTGCAGAACGAGCGAACCCGGCTCGCCTGGCAGCGGACGACGCTGTCGGGTCTGACGTGCAGCCTGCTGGTGGCCCGGTTGCTGGCCGAGGTGTCACTGGCTCTGGCCGTGGCGATCGGACTCGCGGCGGTGATGAGCAGCGCCGCCTTGGGTGTCTTCTCGAGCCAGCGCTACGTCGCCAACCACGTGGCCCTGCACGCCCGTGGGCTGACCGCCGGCGCCCGCTCTCAGCTCGTGGTCACCGCCCTGGTGGTGATCACCGCGGTCGGCGCGTGCTGCTACGTGGCGATCCAGTAGCCCAACCGTTACTCCGGCGGTGGTTCGTACAGCTCGCCCACGCTGATCTCCTCGGCCACGATGTTGCCCAGCGGAGCCAACGGGCAGGCCCAGGCCGGGTCATAGGCGCAGGACGGGTTGTAGGCGAAGTTGAAGTCGAGCACCAGGGTCTGCGGGTCGGCGCCGACGCCCAGGTCAGCGCCCTTGATGGTGTCCAACAGGTAGCGTCCGCCGCCATAGCTGCCGCCCTCGCGACCGGCCGTGCCGTCGCGGACCGGCAGGAAGATGCCGCCGCCGTAGGTCCGCAGCCGCCACACGTCGAGCGAACCGCCCGTTGGCAGCTCCGCGCGTCCGATCCGTTCGAACGGGACGTCACCGTCGCTACCGGTGCTCATCTCGATCTCGGCCGGGTCGGCGTCGAGGATGGCCAGTTCGAACCGCCACGCTGCGTCGTAGTCGGCGATCGCGAGTCCGTGGAACGCCCGCCGCACGGCCGGCAGCAAGGGGGTGGCCGGATGGTGCTCGAAGAGATCGTCACGACCGGCTCGCCACAGCTGGTGCCCTGCCGGGACGTCGTGGACGCTGACCCGCCGCACCTCGTCGTACAGGCTCCACACCCGGCGACGCCAGTCCGCTACCTGCAGGGTGACCTGAGCCGAAGTGCTCATCTCGGTGCCTCTTCTCCTCGACCGACGACCCGAACCCTACGCGTAGCCGAGATCATGCAGCCGAGCGTCGTCGATGCCGAAGTGGTGTGCGATCTCGTGCACCACCGTGATGTGCACCTCCCGGACGACGTCCTCAACCGTGTCACAGATGGCCAGGATCGGCTGTCGGAAGATGAAGATCCGGTCGGGCAGCACGGCGCCGTAGATATCCCCACGCTCGGTCAGCGGCACCCCGTCGTAGAGCCCCAGCAACGTCCGCTCCGACGGCGGCGGATAGTCCTCGACCAGGATCACGCAGTTGGTGATCTGCTCGGTGAGCTCGTCAGGGATGTCGTCGATGGCCTGGTTGACCAGCACCTCGAACTCGGCGGCGGAGATGTCGGTGATCATCGAGGCGAACGTCGACCGGCGGGAGCGACGGGGAGCCGACGGTCGAGCAACAACAAGACAGCCGACAGCACCACGATGCTCACGGTGACACCTGTGCAGGCCAGCGCCACCGGCCCGGCACCCAGCACCTGCACGTCGAGGAACGGGTACGGGTACCAGCCCGTGAAGGCGGCCGACACCAGGGTGTAGACGAGCCAGACGGCGGGATAGATCAGCGAGAGCCAGACCACGCGCCAGGTGATGCGCGGTCGCGGGCCGAACAGTGCCCAGCCGCTCACGGCAAGGAGCGGTACGACGACGTGCAAGAGCTTGTCGGCGGCGTATGACCAGCCAGCCAGGTCCAGCAGCGGTCGGAGGAAGAACCAGTGCACGATCGCGGTGACCGAGATGCCTGACACCGCCATCAGTCGAAAGACTCGCCAGCCCGCACCGTCCCGCGCGGGGTCACGGAGCAGGACGATGGCCGTGACCAGCACCAGGATGTTGCTGTCCACGGTGAAGTAGCTGAGAAACCTGACCAGCCTGACCGGCAAGGCCGGCGACTCCTCCGGCACCAGGACCGACACACCGACGACCACCAAGATGAGCTGGAGTACGAGAGCAATACCGACGACGGACGCCGTGATGGTGTGCCACAGCCGGGCCCTCCGCGGTCTTCGCACGCGTGCAGCCTAACCGGTGTCGCAGCCCGAACGACCAGTGAACTACACAGGTGATGTTCATACGGCGTTTCGGCGTGGTGACTTGCATGATGATCCGAGTCATCACTCAATTCTGCTTTATTGATATGAGCCGATTAGAATTCAGAGGAGTTCAGGGTATTTGTTGCAGACGTGACTCGGGGTAAGGCGCTGGTGATAACTGCTCAGCACAGCCAACCCAAACGGCTTGAGCCGTCGACAAGGAGTCACCAATGAAGCGAATCTTCGTCCCCGCCCGAACGGCCGCAGCGATCATCGCGTCCACCACCCTGCTCGTTGGTCTGGCCGGCACAGTGCCCGCCGCCGCTGACACCCACGTGACGGCGACCGGTGACTCCACGACGACCGTCGGAGCTCGCTGGTCGGTCTCCCGGCTCGTCAGCCGACGAACGCCCGCCTCCGCGCCCAAGCCCAGCTATGCGGTCGAGCAGGGACTGACGGCCAACGCCATCGCGGTCCATCGCGCCGGACTAAGCGCCTGGCCACAGATCGTCACCTACTACGGCTACCGCAACGATCCGAGCTCGGACCATTACTCAGGCAAAGCACTGGACCTGATGATCCCGAAGTACACCACCTCGGACGGTAAGGCGTTGGGACAGAAGGTCGCCGACTGGGCGGTCGCCAACCAGCCGCGGCTCAACATCCAGTACGTCATCTGGAACCAGGAGATCTGGAACGTCAGCCGGGCCAGCGAAGGCTGGCGCCCGATGGCCGACCGAGGCAGCGACTCCGCCAACCACAAGAACCACGTGCACATCAGCGTGAAGTAGAAGCGGGTGCCGATCCCTCGGGTGTCACGTCCGGTCGTACCCGCGACTGCTGTTTGGTGTGGCCCGGGATCGGCCCTATAGTCTTGCGGTCTGGTCCCCATCGTCTAGCGGCCTAGGACACCGCCCTTTCAAGGCGGCAGCGCGGGTTCGAATCCCGTTGGGGATACCCATCGCAAGTACCTCTGACCAGGCCCTATGCTGATCGGCCCGTTGACCAGAGGTCGGGCAGTCCAAGTCGGGGACACATCCGGGACACACAATGTGTTGCAACCGGGCAGCGACCAGGATGGCACGAAGCTATGGCGCAGACCGTGGAAGTGAAGCCGTCGAGACCAACGCGCTTGACAGCCGGGCGCCACGCGTCGCAGGTCCATGGGTGCGTCCGGCGGTTGTCGCCCGGCCAGCAACAGGGCAAGGTTGTGGCAGACGATGAGGACAGCCCGTTTGTGGTTCCGGGCCGAGCGGCTCCCAGCCGACACGGCCGCCGAAGTACACGGCCGATGTACAGCAGGCAAGTACAGGAACGAACCACGCAGCAGCAGGCCGGATGAGCCGTCGCCAACCCATCTGACCTCGTACGCAACCGCAAGCAACCGCGTTGCGCGAACTTGACACGGAAGAGGTCACTGGTTCGGTCCAGGACTGCTGTCGTTGGTGGAAGACCTGACTCGGTGGCTGCCAGAACACCGGCCAGACGGGTGCGACAATGGTGTCCATCCGCTGCGTCGGAGTTCGTCGTCGATGTATCAAAGCACGACTTGAGGGGCCTCATGCGTTACCTGCTGTTGATCTGTTTTGACGAGTCCGTGGCGGCCGATCCGCCGCCAGGGTTGACGGAGCAGTCGCGGTCATGGGTAGAGCAATTGCGGGCCCGGGGCATTCATAAGGTGGGCGGCCCGCTACAGCCGGTCAATGCTGCTACTACTGTGCGATCGCGTGAGGATCGAGTCCTGTTGGGCGGCGCCCCGTTCGCGCAGACCACCGAGCAGATCGCCGGGTTCGACGTGATCGAGTGCGCCGACCTCGACGAGGCGGTTGCGATCGCCTCCGTGCATCCGGTGGCGAAGGTGGGCACCATCGAAGTGCGCCCGATGCAGCCGGAGTGATCGCCGACACTGCAGGAACCCAGAACTAGCCCAGACAAGACTGAGTTGACCCGTCCGGCACCGGGCGGCAATCGACTGCAGGCGTGCGTCGCGCACAATGCGGCTACTGCGAGGCGTTGTGGGCCGGAGTGCGCAGGTCCACACTGACTCGGGTGAGGACGTTTGCAAGAACGGTCGCGGCAAGACTCGGGCCGATGCTGGCGGTCGCGGGTGGCAGCCTTGGGTTTGTTGCTGCTGGCTTGGCTCGTGACCCGACCGAGATCGGTTTCGACCCGGGTCGCTTGTCGTGGTGCTTGCTGGTCGGCGGCTTCGTCCTCGCCGTCGGTCTCGTGGTGGCGTCGTTCACCCGACGTGTCGGGCGGCTTGTGGTCGGGGTCCTTGGCGTGCTCATCATCATTGTCGTCAACTTGGACCTCGGCTTGCTGCTGCGACAGCACGACATCCTGCACCCCTGGTCTGAACAAACCTTGGCCGGGCCCGGTGCAGGGCTGCTGGGATTTCTGGCTTGCCTCTGTGCCGTCGTCGGATCCCGCCGACACGTCGCCACGGCCAGTCGGATCGCTCGACTCGGTTCGTGGGCAGCGGCCGTGTCCATCACGATTCTCATCGCGTTACCGATCCCGTTCCTTGGCCGGCTGGTTGTCCTACACGCCAACGAGTACCACACGGGCTATCCAGACATCGGCAACCCGGCTCCGCCCGCCACCACGCTGAGCGGCAAGATCCGTTGGAGGTTCGGCTTACCCAATCTCGAGTCCTTTACCCCACCGACCGTCACAAAGGAGGGTTTCGCGATCAGCGTCGGGACCGATGTGGCGCTGGTGAACCGTAACGGTGAGCTCCGCTGGCGGTACTCTCGGTCCGACGTCGCGCGTGCACCGGTGTTGGCTGCGACCGACCACGGCCACCGGCTGATCGTGTCATGGTCGGGAGTTCGCTCAGAGACTGTGGTCCTGGATGCAGCGACTGGTCGGCGCGTGGTGCGTTGGTCGGCAGCCAGAGCGTACGACACCATCCTCTCGGGCGGTGATCCTGCCGTCGTGGCACATCGAGATGGTGACGGCAACCCCGTCGTCCTCGGCGTCGACTGGCGAGGACGACAGGTGTGGGCCTCGGCCCCGCGCCACTGTTCCGCATCACGGGCCACCGCGGTCGGGGCCATCTTGGTTGTCGAGCGTGACCAAGACTGTGGCGCGGACGATGCCGAGATCGAAGCCTTGGACCGATCGACGGGTCGCCACCTGTGGTCGGTCAAGGATCTGGGGCAGGTGGTCGGGACAGGGTTGGGGACCGTCCTTACCCTTCGCGCCGACGGTGACGAAGGAGGTGAGCTGTCCGCGATCTCCGCGAATGAGGGCGAGGCCGGGGCCGCGGGGGGGCAGGTTGCGTGGCGGCGACACTTTCCGTGCCGCCTTGAGTTCATCACCACGCGGTCAGACGGCCTAATCATGGCTTCCTGCACTTATCTGGTGCCGCGGAGCGCGGGCGCCACCTTGATCAGCATCGATCGGGCCGGTGGGACGACCGTGCTGAAGCGCACCACTGTCGAACACGCCAACATCAGCAGCATCGTGATCACACAAGCTGACCAGACCGTCGCCGTCATGGGCGACGACGACGGTCGGAGCTGCCACCTTGCGGTCCGGGTGCTGGACGGACCGTTTCGGCGGGTCGACGTGGGCGTCGACCCTGTGGTCTGCAGCTACTCCGTGTGGGCAGCCGTCGACGGGCAAGTCATCTTTGTCGACAATTTCAACCACCAACTGATTGCACTGGCATGAGACGCCGGCAGTCGCAGTGGACCGTCAAGTTGAGATAGACGTCCCCGGCGATCTCGAGCGTGCTCATCCTCGCGGCTGCTCCACAAACCACCTCCCTCCCCGCTTACGGCTTGAACCCCGGGCGGGTCAAACGGGACACCCCTCGTCACGCATCCCGCCGCCGCTGGAGAGCCCAAGGGCCAGCGCTTCTCAACGGAACAGCGTCGTGGTTACGTCGGTCAGCGCCTGATCAACCAGGTCGCCGCCGACGAGTCCCAGTTGCCGGTCGTCCATCCGAACAAATGCGGCGAGCGGTCCGACCTGTTTCTGTACGGTGGCGGTCGTGGTGGATGTGCTGGCTCTGCACGGTTCTCCAGGATCGGGAAAGAGCACCATCGCGTGCGCTCTTTCCGAGGCGCTTCGGGCGGTCGACCTGGCCCCCGGCGTCATAGATCTCGAGGCGCCAGGCTTATGATCTGCGAGACTGCGGCACCAATTCCTGTGTTGAAGCAACGAGTGACCGAACGGGAGCCCACTGACGAATGGGGCGCGGCGTTGCGGAAGTGGATCGACGTCTACCACGCTCGGTCTGATCACGAGCGCATCCGGGACTTCCAGGTCACTACCTATCCCGCAACGGTGAATGAGTCGGTTCGCCAGATCCTTCAACTGACAGGCTGGTTGGCATGAGTCGTGGCGGGGTCCACCCGTTCAACCGGTCCTCGGTGTGATCTGACCGATGAATTTTCCTCGCCGTGTTGGTCTGGACTCTGAATTCCGACTCACGGAGGCTGACGCCATGCGGAAACTGACCTTTGGGATGAACCTGAGCCTGGACGGCTACATCGCCGCGCCCGGCGACGACCTCGGCTGGAGCGTGCCGAGCGACGAGCTGTTCCAGTGGTGGTCCGACCGGGTGGGGGCGACGGGCCTAGCGCTGTACGGACGCAAACTGTGGGAGACGATGAGCTCCCACTGGCCGACCGCGGACCAGCAGCCTGGCGCCACTGCGGCGCAGATCCAGTACGCGCGCCGCTGGCGAAACCTGCCGAAGGTGGTGTTCTCCTCGACGACCAGCACGGTTCACGGAAACGCCCGCCTGGTCACCGGCGACGCTGTTCCCGAGATCACCCGGCTCAAGACCGAGGATGGCGGTCCCATGGACGTCGCCGGCGCCACCCTCGCCGCGGCGGCCATGCGGGCCGGGCTGATCGACGAGTACGCGATCGTCACCCACCCCGTCCTGGTGGGCGGCGGCACGCCGTTCTTCACAGCCCTGGACAACTGGGTCAACCTGAACCTGGTGGAGACCCGGACGTTTCCCGACGGCGTGCTCCTGACCAGGTACGAGACCAGGCGCTGAATACCCGACCTCAGATCGGTACGGGTCGGCCCACCCAAGGATCTCGTGGCTGTCGGGGTCGACTACAGGGTGCGTCTCGCACGACGGCCCCGGGATCAGGACCGATTGCCTCACGTCAGATATGCACTGTCTGAGCTGACAGCGACCGTCAGGAGGACGATGGAGGACATGAACAGGACGCAACGTGATCAGATCGCTGGTGGGCTCGGGTTCTTCGCCGCGCTCGACCAGAGCGGAGGCAGCACGCCCAAGGCGCTTGCCGCGTACGGGGTCGATGCGAACGCGTACTCCGACGAGGCCGAGATGTTTGATCTCGTGCATGCCATGCGCACGCGAGTGATTACTGACCCGGCGTTTGACGGTCGCCGGGTCCTCGCCGCGATCTTGTTCCAGCAGACGATGGAGCGACAGGTACACGGAGTGCCCACCGGACAGTATCTGTGGGACATCAAGCATGTCGTCCCGATCCTCAAGATCGACCTCGGACTGGCCGACCAGGCCGACGGCGTGCAGCTGATGAAACCCATCGACACCTTGGACCAGCTCATCGACAGCGCCAAGGCCCACGGCATGTTCGGTACCAAGATGCGCTCGGTGATCTCCGACGCTGACCCGGCCGGAATTGCCGCGGTGGCCGATCAGCAATTCGAGTACGGGCGGCGCATCGCCGCCGCTGGGCTAGTCCCCATCCTCGAGCCCGAGGTGAGCATTGACAGCCCTCACAAGGCGGCCGCCGAGGACCTGTTGCACGACCTGCTCGGCGAGGGGCTCGCGGACCTCCCGGCCGAAGCAACGGTCATGCTGAAGCTGTCCATCCCCACCCGTCCGGGCCGGTACAGCGACCTCCTCGCCGATGATCACGTCCTCCAGGTGGTCGCCTTGTCCGGCGGCTACGACCGCGACGAGGCGTGCGCGCGGCTGGCCAGGGAACCGAGCATGATCGCCAGCTTCTCCCGAGCCCTCCTCGAGGATCTCCGCTCCGACCAGACCGACAAGCAGTTCGGTGCCCAGCTGGAAGCATCGATCGAACACATCTACCGCGCCTCGGTCGACAAACGACCGTGATCGACACCAGTTAACGCCTGGCTCGACCGTGACGAAGATCCGATCTCACCGTCACCGCGGGGGGGTCGGCCCGAATACTGCCTGTGTACCTGTCGAGTCAACGGCGTGGAGGTGGCACTCTGAGTCTTGTGTCGACGATGGTTGCGCCCGTCGTCAGCCCGAACAGCATGGCCGGTCGCGGCCAACCAGTGTTGACCATGCACGAGCTGACGTTACGGCCCTGGGCCTCGAGCGATGTCCCGGGATCGTCGCCGACTACAGCGATCCAGAGACCGGACCTAGCTAGGCCATTGACCAGAGTGCTCTGGTCAAACTAGGCGCGATCTGGCAGGATCAAGCCATGGCGGGAGACGCGCGACTGTTCGTGCTGGCCACTATCGACAGGCTCGGGGAGGCGCACGGGCACGAGGTGACGCGGGAAGCGGCGGTCGACCGGACGGAAAACTGGGCGCATGTCTCGCAAGGGGCCCTGTACTCGGCTTTGCGACGTTGCGAGAGGGACGGATTGATCGAACCGGTACGCACCGAGCAGGTCGGCAAGTTTCCCGCGCGCACAGTCTACCGGCTCACCACCTCGGGACGGGACGTCCTCGTCGGCTCACGCGCGGGGGCCTGGCGACGCATCGGACTCCCGCCGGATCCGTTCGACCTGGCGCTGAGCGTCGCCGACGGACAGGACCCCGACGAGCTCAGGGCCGCGATCCAGCACCGCCTCGAGCAGTACCTCCAGGCGTCACAAGGCCTCCAGGACGAGTTCGAAGCACTCCACAGCCGGCTCGAACCCACCGCCGTCGCGGTCTTCGAGCACGTGATGATGCGCAACGAAACCGAGATCGCCTGGCACCGGCGACTCCTGGAGCAGGTGGACACCTTCGCTGTCCGCCGCCAGCACTCCAGCCCGGTCTTATGACCGCCGGAGACCACCTCGAGCACGTCGAGGTGCCTTCCACGCAGGTGCTGTACGACTGGCTCACCACCCACCACGACCAGCAGGCCGGGGTATGGATCGTCACCTGGAAGAAGCACATCCCCGACCGGCATGTCACCCACGAGCAGGTCCTCGACCTACTCGTCGCGTTCGGGTGGACCGACGGCATCGCCCGCCGCATGGACGAGGACCGTACCCGGCAGCTCGTCAGCCCCCGCCGGACGCAGCCTTGGGCGAAGAGCTACAAGGACCGTGCCGACCGCCTCACCGCCGACGGTCGCATGCACCCTGCCGGCCTCGCTGCGGTGGAACGCGCCAAGGCAACGGGCATGTGGGACGCCATGAACGACGTCGACGCCCTCCACCTCCCCGACGACCTCATCGCCGCACTCGATGCCCACCCGCCTGCCGCCGAACACTTCCACCAGTTCCCACCATCGATCAGACGCAGCATCCTGCGCTGGATCGCTTCCGCCCGCACACCCCCCACCCGCGCGAAACGCATCGAACGCACCGTCACGGACGCTCAACACAACGAACAGGTCAAGAGCCATGGCTGACCCCGCAGCGCAGTTCACCGGCTTCACCGTCGAGGCAGGAGCGTTCCTCGACGAACTCGCCCGCAACAACACCCGCGAATGGTTCAGCGCACATCGCGCCGACTACGACCAGCTCCTCCGCGGCCCGATGACAGCCCTCCTCGCCGAAGCCCAGCGCCAATACGGGCCCGGACGAGTCATGCGGCCCAACCGTGACGTCCGCTTCAGTCACGACAAGTCCCCCTACCGCACCGACATCAGCCTGTGGGCGGGCGATCTCGGCGGCGTGTACGCCCACCTCGACGCGACCGGCCTCGACGTCGGAGGCGGACTGTACGGCCCCACCCGCGAGCAACTCGACCGCGCCCGATCCACTATCGCCGAGCGGCCCGACCAAGCCGACCGCCTTCGACAGGTCATCGCCGACCTCGAACAACAGGGCTTCCAAGCCCCCGAACCGCCGCTCACCACCGCGCCCCGCGGCTACCCGCGTAACCACCCTGCCATCGACCTCCTCCGGCTCACCCACTACGCCGAACGGCTCCGGCTCCCCCTCACCGCCGACCCTCAGCTGGTCTACGAGAGCTGGGAGAACACCGAACCGCTCCTCCAATGGATCAGCGACCACCTAGCCAGCACCAATTGACTTGAGCAAGCCTCGTGCGCGAGCAACCCCCCCTCGGGCGGGCACAGCTGGGACACTGCTCAGCGGTGACGTCCCGTAAGAGGGCTCCGCCCAATGAGACACCATGCTGGCACTCTGCCGAGGACACAGAGCCCATGACGAAACGGTGACGAATTCCTTCCTGGTTCAAGAGCCGCGCCGCGCTCAACTGCGCCCTCCGGCTCCGCGAGTCACGTGGTTGGCTCGACGACGCCACCTCAGTCCTAGTGAACTTGGAGACCAGGGCGAGCAGGCTGCAGCGAAGTGGACACCGGCAGCGTTGGTGGACCACGCCGTGGAAGACGCCGGCGAGGGCGAACTCGACATCGCCGGACTGCGTCGAGATGAGCTTCGGCCGTGACGCGTTTAGTTTGCCCGGCGCGGGTAGCGGTCCGCTCGTAGCGGCCGGACCGAGCCTCTCGGCAGACTGGACTCGGTCAGTTCCTGCAGGACCAGCTGGACCGACTCGCGGATCAGATCCACACCATCCCGGGACTCAACGCCTCGAGCAGCCCGGATGCGACGTCCTTGGGCAGCGTCATCAGTGGCCCTCTGTCACGGGTACTTGTGAGGATTGGCTTTGACCTTCGACTCGCGTAGTTATCGCCAGGGTTCAGGTGAACAGTTGAAGTCGTCGAGCAAAGGGTGCCGACCTGGCGCCAGTCCGTGCCAGGCTGAAACGGCGGCCACGTAGAGGCGATGCGTATCTGCGCACATTCACGCAACCGGGCGCAATCGAGGGAAGGTACCGATTATGGCGTTGACCGAGAGAGAAGCACTGCGCGTGCTCCTGCAGGACGTCGGCGAGCTTCGGCAAGAAATCGTGGCAGCTGAGTCGCGGCAGGAGGCGGCGATCAGCGCTGTTCAGGAGCGCCATCGTTACAGCGCCAGGAACCTCGTCCATTACGTCGAGCTCCGCCGGCACGATGTCCGTGACCTACAGGCCCGTCTCTCCACACATGGTCTGACGTCGTTGGGCCGAACCGAGTCACACGTCCTGGCCGGTATCGACGGCTTGCTCCACACCTTGTCCCTCTTGGCGGCCGAAGGGGAGGATGAGTGGACGATGTTGCTGCCGGAGCACGTCCCCGCCGGTCCTGAGCTGTTGGCGCGCAATGCGATCAACCTCCTTGGCCCGCAGCCTCCGGGTAGATCGACTCGCATCATGGTGACGTTGCCGAGTGAGGCGGGTTCAGACCCGGCTCTGGTGCTGAACATGATGGGCAGCGGGATGGACATTGTTCGGATCAACTGTGCCCATGATGGTCCCCCGGTGTGGGACGCGATGATCGCGAACGTCCGGGCGGCGGAACATGCGACGGGAAGAAGCTGTCAGATATCGATGGATCTAGGCGGCCCGAAGCTGCGTACGGGGCCGATCCAACCGGGACCACAGGTGTTGCGGGTCAAACCGACGCGCAACATGACCGGCACCCTGATCAGCCCAGCCCGAATCTGGCTGGGCGAGCGGCCCGAGGGTGAAGATCTGTCCGCGGTGGGAGTGGTGCCCGTGCTGCCGGTCGGCTGGGCTGTTGCACGCCGGCCCGGAGAGGAACTGAGGCTCACGGATGCGCGAGGCTCTGATCGTGTGCTCACGGTGGAAAAGGTGACGGACGAGGGCTGTCTTGCCTCCGTGGTGAAGACGGTCTACTTCGTACCTGGAACCGTCGTGACGGCCGGTAACGAGTCGGCGCACAGCGACGAAGCCTCAGCTCGAGTCGGCCCCTTGCCAGCGGCCGAGCAGGTGCTACTGGTGCACCGCGGTGACCGGATCGTGCTGACCCGGGACATGGCTCCGACGGCAGTATCGACCGATGGTGTGCATCGGATCGGTTGCACCCTGCCCGAAGTGTTCGCTGACGCCAAGCTCGGTGAACGGGTCTGGCTCGACGACGGGAAGATCGGCGGCGTGATCGCCGGTTTCGGCGACGGTGAGCTCACCGTAGAGGTGCTCAGCGCCGGCGCGACGACCACCAAGCTGCGCGCCGAGAAGGGGATCAATGTGCCCGATACACGGCTGTCGATCTCGGCTTTGACCTCTGAAGACATCGAGCACCTCGAGTACGTGAAGGAGCATGCCGACATCGTGAGTATGTCCTTCGTCCGCCGTGCGGAGGATGTCCGGGACCTGTTCCGCAGGGTGGACCCAGTGACTGACCAGGCGCTGGACATCGTGCTGAAAATCGAGACCGTTGCTGCTTTCGAGTCCCTCCCCCAAATCCTTCTGGAGTTGATGCGCTGGGAGGACGTCGGAGTCATGATCGCGCGTGGTGACCTTGCGGTGGAAGCCGGTTTCGAGCGGCTGGCGGAGGTGCAGGAAGAGATTCTGTGGCTGTGTGAGGCCGCCCATGTGCCAGTCATCTGGGCCACCCAGGTCCTGGACACAATGGCCCGTACCGGACTGCCGTCTCGAGCTGAGGTCACCGACGCGGCGATGGCGGAACGAGCGGAGTGTGTCATGTTGAACAAGGGACCCTTCATCGACGACGCCATCACCATGCTCGCCGGGATCCTGGTGCGGATGGAGGAGCATACGCAGAAGAAGCGCAGCCTGTTGCGGAGGTTGCGGTCGTGGGATCTCGATATCCCCACGTTCGGAGCCGGAGCCCTACCAACACCGACCTTGGCCATCCCGGCCTGAGCGGGCCAGCGCTCTAGGCCCATGGTCCGGAGTGACCTTCGACTCTGGTCGTCACAGGCTCCTCGAGGGCAGAGTGGTTTGGGGTGAGCCATATCGTCCGCGTCCACACACGCTGAAGTAGCCCGGAAAGAGAGTTCCTCAATGGCACGACTTGTCATGGACACCACAGGCCCTCCGCCGGTCGAGGGAGGCACCCGACCAACCCCGCAACCGGAACCGCCGGTCAGCTCGCCGCCGCTCCCCGTGCACAGAGAAGAGCCGTCTCGACGCGATGTGTTGAAGGCGCTCGGAGTAGGTGGCGCGACCCTGGTCGTGGCCGGGACCGGCGTCTTGAGCTACCGAGTTCTCGATACTGGTGTGCTCAAGCCTGGAAGCGGTGAGGCGTATTACCCGTGGCGGCATTGGCGTGACACACCCGGTCCTGCCGGCGCGGTGGCCGCAGCGATCTTGGCGGCGAACCCGCACAACACCCAGCCGTGGGCTTTCCTGATCGCCGGCAACACCATCGACGTGTTCGTCGATGACTCCCGCAACATCGGTCAGGTCGATCCGCTGCGGCGTGAGCAGCACGTGGGTTTGGGCTGCGGACTCGAGAACCTGGCGTTGGCGTGCCAGGCGCGGGGCCTGGAACCGACCATCCAGCTGTTACCTGACGGCGCAGGCTCCGCCAGGGTGGCGCATGTCACCCTGACTCCGGCCGAGCCGCTCGCCGGCCCGTTGTACGACGCGATCGGGGACCGGCACACCAACCGCGGTCCCTACGACGGTCGCGCAGTGTCGGCTGAGAGGTTGGCGGGGCTGGTGGACACGGCCGGCCGGCCGGAGGTTGCGGTGCACTGGCTCACCGACCCAGCCCAGATGGAGCAGATGGGGCAGCTGCTCGTCGACGCCGCTTTGGCGCTGACCCGCGACGAGCAGCAGTCGCGTGACAGTTTCGGCTGGTTCCGCAGCAACAACGACGCCGTCCAGCAGCATAGGGACGGCATGACGTTGGATCCGCAAGGCATGACTCCGTTGGTCCTGAGCATCGCCAAGCTGCTGCCCGCATCATCGCGCACCGGCGGCGACGCGTTCTGGGTCGAGCAGACCCGAACCGTGCACACCAAGACTGCGGCGGCCTACGGCGTCCTGACCGCCGCTGACGCTGACGACCGGGCCACTCAGCTGATCGCCGGTCGGCTACTGGAACGGATCCATCTGACCGCGACCAGCCGTGGTGTCGCCCTGCAGCACATGAACCAGATCACTGAACGGATGGACCGGGAGCGGTTGACCGGGGCAGCGGAGACGTTCGGCCCGCGGTTCGCGGGCCTGCTGCCGGCGGCTGCCCGTCCGTTGGTGGCCTTTCGGGTCGGGTACCCCGTCCGGACCGCGCGTCCCAGTCCGCGACGCCCTGTTTCGGAGGTCATCCGATGACTACTCTTCGTCAGGAAACGACCGCTGCCAGAGTTCAGCGGCACCGCCTCTGGGCCGCGCTGGGCGTGGTCGGGGCCGCGCTCGGCGTCCTGGCCGGTCTAGTTCAGGCCACCGTGGGCTCGAGCATTCCCGACTGGACGGGCGCGAAGTCGGCGCCCGGGGCGCTGGGAGGCCTGACGATTGCCTTGTCCCTGGTCGCGGGTCTGGCCGCGGTCCGCCAGGTGCGTCCTGGTCTGAGCACCGGGTCGCGAGCCGTCACCGCACTCGCTCTGCTTGTCCCGGGTCTACTCTGCTTCACCACGGTCGGCCGGCTGTGGTACCTGCCTGGCGCGTTGCTGGTCATCGCGGGCCTGTTCGTGATTGACCGCTGGCCAGACACGGCGACCCTCGTCGCGAGAAACTGGATGCGTTGCCTACTCGCCCTCCTCGGGGCGTCCGAGCTGCTGATGGCCGCCGGGGCGTCTGCCCTGCCGTTAGTGGTGGGCGCCGTCGGTGGGCTGAGCCTGATCGGGGCCGCCTGGCTCACGACCCTCTCAAGAAGGGCGTTCATAGGGCTGGTCATCGTCGGCAGCGTACCGTTCGCCGCGTTCGCCTGGACCGCGATCGTGCCGGTGCTCCTGCTCCTCGTCGCGGCCGGACTCGCGGTGCCGCTGGTCCAGCACCCAGGTCGTCATCACCACAACCCTGGGTCAATCCCGACCGTGCGATCTTGACGGTCCGCGCGACGCACCACGACGGCGGCGGATCCCTGTACGTCGTGCTGGGCGGCAGCGGGGGGATCGGTCGCGCCGTCACCGTCGAGGCGCTCAGGCGGGGACATCGGGTGCGCTCAGTCAGTCGTTCGGCGAGCTCCGCGCGGGACCTTCCCGCGGGCTCGCAGCCCTTGGACGTCGATCTCAGCACCGCTGCGGGTGCTGCTGCTGCGGTGGCCGGGGCAACGGTGGTGGTCCATGCCGCGCAACCGCCGTACACGCGCTGGGACAAGGAGTTCGGCTCCTTGACCTCACGGGTCGCCGACGCCACTGCAGCCGTCGGGGCGAAGTTGGTGTTCGCCGACAACCTGTACATGTACGGCCCACAACGCGACGGCCGAGCGCTCACCGAGATCACCCCCGCGTTGGCGACCGACACCAAAGGACGGGTACGCGCCACGATGGCTGCCGATCTGCTGGCCCGCTCAGACCGTGGCGAACTGCTGGTGGCCATCGGTCGCGCCTCGGACTACTACGGTCCGCACGGCACCACCAGCGCGTTGGGCGAAGCCTTCTTCAAGTCCGCGCTACGCGGTAAGACCGTCAACACCATGGGCTCCGAGGACGTCCCCCACACGATGTCCTATCTCCCCGACATCGCGTCGGGCCTGGTCACCCTCGCCGAACGCGACAACGCCGACGGCCACGCTTGGCACCTCCCCGCAGCCGAACCCCTCACGACCCGCCAGTTCGCCGACCTGGTCGCCGCCGAGATCGGTCGCCCGATCAAGATCCGGGCCTCCGGCGCAGGCACACTGCGCGTCCTCGGCCTCGCGGTTCCCATGTTGAAAGAACTGGCCGCCGTTGCCTACCAATGGGAACTCCCATTCATCGTCAACTCCGATGCCTACCTGACCACTTTCCCAGACGCGATCTCCGTCACCCCACACGCGCAGGCTGTCGCCGCAACCGTCCGCTGGTGGGGTGAACTGTTGGGAGGGCCAGTCGCTCGCCATACCGCTTAGTCAGTAGCAGCACACTGCTTCCAATACCGGAACGGACGCGGCATGAGCTGTGCTGCGGCAAGCGGCTGAACAGGCCCAGTATCAAACCCTAAGACCAAGATCGGGCCTACTGACAGCCCAATACGCTGCGTGCGGTCATGGCCGGCAAGGTCAAGGTACGGACTGCTGGAGCCGCGGGATCGTGTCGTGCGAGCACGTGTCGTTATCGATTCCGGTGTTCGAGCACTTCGAGCCGCGATCGTCACTCTCCGTTCACGCTATGTCGGACGGAAGCCATACGGATGCGGTAGCACTTGGGCTCACTGGTTGGGGTGTCAGTTGAGGGGATTTGCTGGTGTCAGACGATCAACGTCAGCTTCCACCGCATCTTGTGGCCGAAGCACGTGGTCTGGCCAGCCATCTGTTGAATGAAGATCTGGGACGACTCGCCCACAGCACGGCGGTCGCCGCGCGGGCTCAATCCCTTGCGGCGGCGGTAGCAAGTGATCAGACTCCGCTATTGGTGGCCGCTGCTTGGCTGCACGACATCGGCTACGCTCCCGGACTGAAGCAGACGAGTTTCCATCCCGTAGACGGCGCGCGCTACCTAAGCGCTCATGGGTGGCCAGCATCAATCTGCAATTTGGTCGCACACCACTCCGGCAGCCGCTTCGTCGCCGAGGTCCTACACCTCAGCGCGGAGCTGGCACCTTTCACATTTGCCGAAAATGCTCTCACCGATGCGCTCACGGTTGCCGACCAAACTGTTGGTCCCGATGGCCATCTCATGACTGTCGACCAACGGATTGCCGACATGCTCAACCGTCACGGCGCCAACTCAGTCAACGCGCAAGCACACCCTGCTCGAACTGTATACATCCACCATGCCGCCCGTCGCGTCGCACGTCGATTGGAAACAGCATGAGCATGCCGTCCTCGGCGAGCGGCCGAGAAGCCTCACCTCGGGTCGCCTGGAGTGCACTTCTCAAGCGGCAGCGCGGGTTCGAATCCGACGGGGACACAGATCAGGTCGTTGACCAGGCATACCCTGCTCAGGCTTCCGAGATGCGCGCAAGCGGGTGTAGCCACACACACGTCCAGCGGACAATCAAGCCTTCTCAGGGTGAAGCCACGAAGCCGTGCTGCAGCCCGTGAAAGGTGGAGTCGTCGGCGGCGAGGTCGATATCTGGCCCACTCACCCAAGCGGCGCCGACCGCGTCGCCGAGAGCCCGGGTCGTCCCCCGAGTCAGGCTCGGGCCTCGATCTGGGCGAGGTCGCGCACCGCATAACGGTGATGCTCGGCCTCTTCCTTGAGCACCACCTTGAGGCATCGGCGCACCACGTACTCCTGGTCTGGATAGGGATCCGCCGGCTTGCGACCGCATACCCGATCGAGGTCGGCCTCGGTGAGCCCCTCGACGACGCGCCTCATGGCGGCCATGCGAGCGAGCCGTGGCACGAGCACTTCGTCCAGCGTCGGAGTGGCTGCGAGAGTGAGCCCGAGGGCCGCGGCCGCGGCCGGCGGCATCCCGCCGGCCGGGAAGCCCAGCGGGTGATACGGCACTTCCTCCTCGAGCACGGCGTTGCCGAGCCAGGCATCGCCGGCGAACAGCAGGTGCCGTTGCGTCTCGACGAACGACCACTCACCGTTGACCTGCTCGTACAGCTTGGCCTCCATCAGCAGCCGGGCGCGGTCGAGAGTCGCCTCCCACAGCGTCTCGATGGCATCCCAAGCAGCTCGGTATTCACCGGCGGAAGCGGCGTCACGGGCCAGCACCCGCGCGGGGTGCTGTCGATCGAGCTCGGCCTCGACGTACGCGGTCACGTCGACGTCGTTGACGACGAGACGCTCGAAGTCGCCACCGAGGTAGACGTCGCTCCCATAGCAGTCAACGATCTTCAGACCGGTGACCTCGCAGTCGCGGATCTCGAGGTCGGCGAGGTCGCACAAGTGGATGCGGGCAGCACGGAACTGGTCACTCTGGGCATACTCAGCAGCCATCAGAGCAGTGTGCCGCACCCGGGCGGGCCCTGGTGAGCGGGTGCTGTCGGAGGGTCGGTCGCGTCGGGAGCACGGTTCTCATCACTTTCTCGGTCCAGGCTTGGCGTGGACTACTCGGTCCACGCACAAGTCGCCCGCTGACGGCGATCCCACAGCGCCGCGCCCTCGGTCTCGCCGTCGCGCCGACCCAGCTCCCCGAGCGCCGTGCACTTCCGAAGCATCATGTCGTGCCGGAGTTTCCAGGGGGGCCGGGAGCCGTATCCCGCGAACAGTTCGGCCAACGCTCCTACCGCATCGAGATGATGCATGCGTACGATCCACTCGGCCCAGGCGAGGTCCTCCAGCGGGTCGCCCTCATGGGCGAACTCCCAGTCCAACACAGCAGAGACCTCCCACGCCGCCACCTCGAACAAGAGATTCTGCGGGCCGTAGTCCCCGTGCACGAGACCGGGGACCGCGCGATGAAACTCCCGAAGCGTCCTGCCCGCCGCCGCCAGGACGTGCGAGGCGAAGCCCTGATCGATGAGTTCCTGTCCGTGCCGGCCCGGCATCGAGGTCAATACCACACGCCGCCGAAGCAGATCCACCGAGACCACCCGCGCCACCGGGACGACACCCTGCACGCGGCCCAACGCCGCCACCTCGACTTGCAGGCGCTCCGACCCGTCGGCCGCGTCGTACTCCTTGACCACCTGTCCGTTCTGCACCCACGACAGGTTCGTGTAGCCGTGAGCTAGCCGACGACCGGTCACGACACCTCGTACCAGGCCACAGTCTTCAGTTGTGCCCAGCGATCAGTTCGAGAATCCATCCTGGGCATCATCGCGACCTGCGCCGCACCCTTCAGCTCGCCGATCCCGTGCTACTTGGTGGGCCGTCGAGCACGGTGGGCACGTACTCCAACAACTGCAGCCCTCCCTCAAAGGTGCGGCTCTCAACCAGGTCGAGCCCGAGGTCTGGATAGCCGTCGAAGATGCGATCTTGGCCGGTCGCACCGGTGACGACGGGAAAGACGACAAGGCGGAAGCGATCCACCAGTTCGGCCGCGATCAGCGATCGACACAGGCTCAAGCTGCCCAGCGTGCTGAGCTCGAGGTCGCTGTCCTCCTTCATCACTCGCACGGCCTCCACAGCGTCTCCGGCCACCACCCGCGTGTTGGCCCAGGCCAGCGGCTCGGTCAGGGTGGAGGAGAAGACCACCTTGGTCAGCCGGGTGAGCTGATCAACGCCTTCTTCACCGTTGGCGGCGAAGTCTGACATCTGCCGGTAGGTCGTCGCACCCATCAAGATGACCCGGTCGGGCTGCTCGCCCAGCCAGTCAAGATACTCAGTGCTCTCCATGCCCCAATAACCCGGCCAGCCCTCAGCGGCCCCGAAGCCGTCGAGCGAGGTGATGAAGTCGATCATGAGTGTTCCCATCAGAAATCCTTTCCGTTCTTTGCTCACGAACCCCTGTTGCCCGCGTCTGCGGGGATGGCCCGATGCGCCATCGGCTCGGCAATGTGCACGTCCCGACTGATCTTGCTGAGAGCCACGACGTGGTGGCAACGGTCAGACCGAGCCACCCTTTCAGAGTCAGACTCGTCCGGCACCCTGAAGTCATCGGCCCTGCGCCAGATGCCTCTCGCTTCCACTCGTCGGCTGCTCCCCAGGAGGTGTGCCGAGCGTGAACGCGGTTGTAGAGGTGATCCTGACGTCCGGGGCTAGGGATCTGGGTCCTGGCTGGTGATCGCGGCCAGGACGGCGATGTCCCCTGTTCACCTCGGCCGTACCGCCTCCGAACGATCCGCGGGCCAGTCAGCACGCCCGGCGGTCAGCGGTGTGTAGAGGCACCGGAGCTGTCGCGCGCGAGGAAGGCCAACTCGACCCGGACGTCTTCGCGCCCGTAGCCGGTGTAGCCGTCCTCGCCCGGCTCGGGACCGTGAGCCCAGCCGTGCGCCTGGAGCAGCTCAATCCCTCGGCCGGCGGTGGTCATGCGATCATCCTCCCTCTGGAAGGTCGAACACCACCAGCCAGGCACAAGGGGAGGTCACCGCGGCCGTCAACCGCTGCGTGCAGGCACCCAGATCACCTCGAGGCCACGGGCCGGCGTCTTCCCGCAGCTAGGATTCAGCGATGCCGGAGCCGACCTCGCGAAGCGCCTGTCCGTGAGAAGAGTCCGCACTCTCGCCCAGGTGTACCGCGACTTCGGCGCGCTCAACACTGCGACATCGCCGATCTACGAGCGCGTTGCCGTCGGCCTCAGTGAGTCAGACGAGGCGCTGCGCGCGATCGAATCCGTCCCGGCCCGGCTGCGGCACCCCACCGTGGTCCTGGCCGCCCTACATGATCTGGCTCTCGCCGGAAGGGCTCCCGCGCTCGCCGCAGCCTACGCCGCGGCAGACGGCGACACTGCCGCTGCCGCTGCGGTCGACGCGCTGAATCGCCTGACCGACTCGGTCGCGGCGATCGTCCGGCACCGGAATGTACGTTCCAACGAGACCGGACGCTACGCCGTGCTGTTTCCCGCCATTGCCGAGGCGGCGCACCGGGTCGGGGCGCAGGCGATCGGCCTCATCGATGTGGGCTGTTCCGCTGGGTTCAGTCTGAATGTCGGTCGCGTCGGCATCACGTACAACAACGGACAGTCGCTGGGCGACCCCACATCTGGGGTGCAGCTGACGGCGTCGATCGTGGGAAACTCCCCCGTCCCGACACGGGCGATGCCCGAGGTCCTGGCCCGCGTCGGCGTCGACGTCGAACCGGTCGACGTGACCGATGCGGATGACGCCCGCTGGTTGCGTGCCTGCCTGCCGCCGGATCAACCCGAGCGGGCGGCGAGACTTGCCGCAGAAATCGCGTTGACGACAACCGCCCCGCCGGTGCTGCTGCGTGGTGACGCCGTCGCGGTGCTGCCGGAGGCCTTCGCCCGGATGCCCGCGAATGCCCTGCCCGTGGTCATCACGACGTGGGCGTTGTCGCACTCCCCCCTCGAGAGCCGCTTGCGCTTCCTGCACCGCCTCGACGAAGCGGCCGCACGCCGGCCAGTGGCGTGGGTATCGGCTGAGGGCGTCGGCGTCGCGCCGACGATCCCGACCCTGGGCGATCGGCGTGCCTCAGGTCACAGCATCATCGGCCTAGCGGTGTTCGAAGGGTCGGCTCTGCACGCGGAGGCCGTCGGCCGCTGTTGGTCGCAGGGGAGCATGCTGGCCTGGCTGGCACCCCCGTCCGGAACTGACCGTACGCGGCAGAGGCTCGGCGACTGACGAGCCCGACCCGGGGAACTCAGGCTCGACTCCCGTACGCATGGTAGGCGTCGTGCAGGGCCAGGAACAGGCCCTGCACCACGATCGCCGCTCCGGCTCCGGACGCCATTGCGCTGTGCCGTCGACGCCACAGCGCCGCGCCGACCACGACGTAGGCCAGATCGGCACCAACGTTGACCAGCAGGACCCGATGCAGTGAGCCGCGCTCGTGTTCCAGAGCCTCAGGGGCGTAGGGGTCGGGCAGTCGGCGCATGCGTCGGGCCTGAAGTGCGTTGACGACCGCGACGATGCCGAGATCGACAGCGCCCCAACCGGCGTTCTGCTGCCCGAAGGCGCGCCACCACCGGTCGCTCCGGACGGCCAGGATCACTCCGACGGCGATGCTCCCTGCGCCCCAGAAGGTCGTCGTTCGGGCCAGCGCACGCTGACGGTCCCAAGCGTCCATACGTCGATCCCACCACACGACGGACCGACCTGTGGTGGAGGTCCTAGCCCGTGGCGTGCGCGGCCTTGTACGCCCGTCGGCGGCGGTGCAGGATCGGCTCGGTGTAGCCGCTCGGCTGCAGGGCGCCCTCGATGATCAGCTCCAGGGCAGTGTTGAACGCGACGTTCGCGTCGGGGTCGTCGCTCATCGGTCGATAGGTCGGGTCGTCGGCGTTCTGCCGGTCGACGACCACCGCCATCTTGCGCAGGCTGTCTCGGACCTGACCTTCGGTGATCACGCCGTGCCGCAGCCAGTTGGCCAGCAGCTGGCTCGAGATGCGCAGTGTGGCGCGATCCTCCATCAGCGCGATGTCGTCGATGTCGGGCACCTTCGAGCAGCCCACGCCCTGGTCGATCCAGCGGACGACGTAGCCCAGGATGGACTGGACGTTGTTGTCGAGCTCGTTCTGCTTCTCGCCGTCCGACCAGTCGGTCGAGGGCGCCAACGGAATGGTGAGCAGCTCGGCGAGCGTGCTCCGGCGGTGGCCGGCCAGCTCATCCTGGCGCTTGCGGACGTCCACCTGGTGGTAGTGCAGGGCGTGCAGGACCGCGGCGGTGGGCGAAGGCACCCACGCGGTGTTCGCGCCCGCCATCGGGTGGGCGATCTTCTGCTCCAGCATGTCGGCCATCAGGTCGGGCATCGCCCACATCCCCTTCCCGATCTGCGCGCGACCCTGCAGACCGGCAGCCAGCCCGGTGTCGACGTTGGAGTCCTCGTACGCCGTGATCCAGGCCTGTTTCTTCATCTCGGCCTTGCGGACCATCGCCCCCGCCTCCATTGAGGTATGGATCTCGTCGCCGGTCCGGTCGAGGAAGCCGGTGTTGATGAAGACGACGCGATCCCTGGCCGCATGGATGGCCGCCTTCAGGTTGACGCTGGTCCGTCGCTCCTCGTCCATGATCCCCAGCTTGATGGTCCCCGACGGCAGACCGAGCAGCTCCTCGACGGCGCCGAACAGCCGAACGGTGAACGCCACCTCGTCGGGACCGTGCATCTTGGGTTTGACGATGTAGACGGACCCGGTACGGCTGTTGCCGAGCGGCGCGTCGCTCTCGAGCCCGGGAAGGGCGGCCAGCGTGGTCATCACCGCGTCCAGGATCCCCTCCGGCACCGGACCGAGCTCGCGGTGCACGATGGCGTCGCTGGTCATCAGGTGACCGACGTTGCGGACCAGCAGCAGGGCGCGGCCAGGCACCGTGAGGTCGTCGCCGCCGACTGCGGTGTAGTGCCGATCCTCGTTCAGGATGCGGGTGAACGTGCGGCCGGCCTTGGTCACCGACTCCGCGAGCATCCCGCGGTTGAGGCCGAGCCAGTTGTGGTACCCGACGACCTTGTCGGCGGCGTCGACAGCCGACACCGAGTCCTCGAAGTCCACGATCGTCGTCACCGCGGCCTCGAGCTCGATCCCAGCCAGGCCGGCCCGGTCGGTGGCTCCGATCGGGTCGTCCCGGTCGAACCGTAGGTCGACGTGCAGTCCATGGTTGACCAGCAGGACGTTGGTCGGCTCGGCCTGCGGGCCCCGGAAGCCGCGGAACTGGTCCGGATGAGCCAGCTCGACCACCGTGCCGTCTCCCTGCTCGACCGTCAGGCCCGACTCCCCGACCCGGTAGACCTGCGCATCGCCGTGGGACCCGCCGGACAACGGGAACGTGTCGTCGAGGAAGCGGCGCCCGAAGGCGATCACCAGGTCGCCCCGGACCGGGTTGTAGGTCAGGCCGCGCTCGGCGCCGTTCGCTTCCGGGACCGCGTCGCTGCCGTACAGAGCGTCGTAGAGCGATCCCCAGCGGGCGTTCGCGGCGTTCAGGACAAACCGGGCGTTGAGCACGGGCACCACCAGCTGGGGTCCCGCGATGTCCTTCAACTCCGCGTCGACGTCGGTGGTGGTGACGACGAAGTCGTCGGGTTCGGGAACCAGATATCCGATCTCGGTGAGGAACTCGCGATAGCTCACCGGGTCGTGGTCGCGGCCGGTGTGGGTGCGGTGCCAGTCGTCGATCCGGGACTGCAGCCGGTCGCGCTCGTCCAGCAGGACGCGGTTCAGGGGCGCGAGCTCGGCGATCATGCTCTCGAAGCCGCTCCAGAACGTCTCGGGGTTGAGACCGGACTCCGCCAGCAGCTCCTCGGACACGAAGTCGAGGAGGCACCTCTCCACCGTCAGCCCGCCGAGCGCAACTCGATCACTCACCTTGGTTCCCCCTGATCAGCGCCGTCCCGGCGGCTTCGGCACAGCTGCACCGTCCGGTTCCTGTCCACAACAGGTATCACTCGGTGCGTCGTGGTGTCCGGAGGGGTCAGCGGTCCAACGGCACTGCCTGTGGCTCGCCGGCCCAGAGCTGCAGCTCCCAGCTGCGCTCGGCGTACCGCACCCGGACTCGCTGAGCGACGGGCGACAGCAGCTCGGCCGCCTCCAGCACCCCGGACCGCCATCGCATCCGGGTGCTCACCCCGCCACGGGCCCGCAGGCCGTTGACCTCGCCGTCGGCGAGCTCGGCCGGCAGCGCGGGCAGCAGCACGATCTCGCCGGCGTGGCTCTGCAGCAACGCCTCGGTCAGCCCGGCGACGTAGCCGAAGTTGCCGTCGATCTGGTACGGCGGATGGGCCGCGAAGAAGTTGGCGTAGAGCCCGCCGCTCTGGCCACCGCGGTCAGTGGTCATGTCCCGGAACACCAGCCGCAGCAGGTCGCTGACCTTCTCGGGCTGGCGCAGCCGGGACCGGAGCGCCAGCTTCCAGGACAGCGACCACCCGGTGGACTCGTCGCCCCGTGCGTCCAACGTCGCCCTGGCACCGGCCGCCTGCTCTTCGGTGACCTCAGCAGCGCCGGGATGGATGAAGTACATGTGGGACATGTGCCGGTGCTGCGGCTCCGCCTGCGGGTCGTCGGCCAGCCATTCCCTGATCTGGCCACCACGACCGATCGACGGCACCGGGATCCGCGGCAGGGCTGCGGCCGCCGCGACCGCCACCGGGTCATCGGCCAGGTCGAGCCGCTCGGCCAGAGCCCCGACGTGGCGGAACGTCTCGCTCAGCAAGGCAAGATCCATAGTGGAGGAGACCCCGATGTCGAAGGGGTGTCCCTCGACCAAGAAAGCGTTCTCCGGCGAGGTGGACGGGCTGGTGCCCAGCGTGCCGTCCGGCTGCTCCACCATCCAGTCGAGCCCGAACTCGGCCGCACCACGGATGGCCGGCCAGGCGCGCTCGCGGACGAACTCCTCGATCCGCTCGTCGCCGGGTGCGCCGAAGCAGACGTGGTCCCACAGGTGCTGAGCCAGCCAGAACCCGGCCATCGGCCACATCGCCCACTTGGGTTGGGCCCGCCCGTGACCCACCGGCTGGCTGTAGCCCCAGACGTCGGCGTTGTGGTGGGCCACCCAGCCCTTCGCCCCGTACAGTCGGCTCGCGGTCTGGGCACCATTGGCCCGCAGCACGTCGATGAACGTGAACAACGGCTCCAGGCACTCCTGGAGGCCGAGCGCCTCCGCGGCCCAGTAGTTCATCTCCAGGTTGATGTTGATGGTGTAGTTCGAGCTCCAGGGCGCAGGGATCTCGTGGTTCCAGATGCCCTGCAGGTTGGCCGGCGCCCCGCCCGGGCGTGACGAGCTGATCAGCAGGTACCGGCCGTAGTTGAACAGCAGCTCGGCCAGGCCCGGATCGGCCACCAGGGCGCCACCGGAATGGGCGTTGGCCTGCAGCAGCCGATGGGCGCTGGAGCCGACTGCCGAGTCAGGGGAGGTCGAATCGTCGGTCGAAGAACCGAGCCGGAGCTGAACCCGGGCGTAGAGCTCGCCGTGGACGGCGATCTTGTCCTGGTGCAGTGAGCTCACGCCCCGGGCGGTTGCCGCCGCCAACCGATCCTTGACCGTGGTCAGCGCGGTCCGGGAGTCGCCCTCGGGGGCTGCCCCGAGGGCTGCCAGCGTGGTCTGGGTGCCGAGGTAGAGAACGAGCGACCGCACCCCGGTTGCCCGAAGGCTGCCGTCGGCCACGCTGCTCGACTCCTGACCGTCGTGCTGCCAGACCATCGCCAGGGCCCCCTGGAGCGAGCTCGACGGATCGTCGGAGTAGGCGACCGTGGCCAGGTCGTGCGGTGGGAAGACGTCGGCCGGAAGCTGCAGCCGGACACTGCTCTCGCCGGAGGCGCCCAGCCGCTCGAGCACCCGCAGCGGCGAGGTCAACCCTGCCGTCAGATCGAGACCGGCCGCCAGTGTGGTCTCCAGAGTGACGACGAGCACTCCAGGGTCCTCGGCCACGAACGACGTCCAGGTGACCGAGTCGTCTCCCACCCGGTAGTGCTCGGAGTGGATCCCGGTGCTCAGGTCCAACGCGCGGGAGTACCCCGTGGGCTCGCCGTGACCCGAGACCTGCAGCTCGAGATCACCGTACGGAAGGTAGGACTGGCTGTGGCGGTGCTGCAGACCCAGTGACGCCTGCGCCGCCTCGGCGTGCCGGCCGGCCGCCAGATGGGCACGGATCTCGGACAGCAGCCGCTGCGACGTCTGCGGATCCAGCGGGTCGATGTGCTCGCTGGTCGGCGATCCCGACCACGCTCGCCCGTCGTTCAGCTGGAACCGCTGAGTCGTCGAACCACCGAACACCATGGCCCCGAGGACGCCATTGCCCAGCGGGAAGGCTTCCAGCCACACTGCCGCCGGTCGGTCGTGGTTCAACGTTTGCTCTACAGAAGTCATGGGGCCCACCCTGGCACGGAGGGCCCCCGGATGGATAGCAGGTCGAGCAACGTGCCCCCTTCGAGCTCGGCCAGGAGTGACGGCCATAATGGTGGGGTCCCGGGCCGCCCGGCCGGGCCAGGAAGCGTGACCTGCCCGTAGAGCGAAGCGTGACATGCCCATAGAGCACAGCCGGCACTTCTGGAGCCACTCGGCCGAACACGTCGAACCACGGCAGTTCGAGTGGCTCGCGGACGGCTTGGCCTATGGCGGCGACTACAACCCGGAGCAGTGGCCTGAGGAGGTCTGGGCCGAGGACGTCCGGCTGATGCAGCAGGCCGGGGTGACCACGGTCAGCCTGGGCATCTTCTCCTGGGGGCTGCTGGAGACCGCCGACGGGGTCTACGACTTCGGCTGGCTGGACCGAATCCTCGACCTGCTGCACGCCCACGGCATCACGGTGGCCCTGGCCACCCCCACCGCGTCACCGCCGATCTGGCTCTACCGGCAGCATCCGGAGATCCTCACCGTCGACGAGCGCGGCGTCCGGCGAGGCCAAGGCGCTCGGCTGGGGTGGTGCCCGAGCTCGCCGGTCTTTCGTGCCCGCGCCCTCGGCATCGTGCGAACGGTCGCGGAACGGTACGCCGACCATCCTGCGCTGCGGCTCTGGCACGTCAGCAACGAGATCGGGAACGAGAACGCTCGCTGTTTCTGCGACGAGACGGCCGCAGCCTTCCAGCGGTGGCTCACCGAGCGCTACTCCGCCGTGGACAGCCTGAACGGCGCCTGGGGCACCGCCTTCTGGGGTCACCACTACGGCACATTCTCCGAGGTGCAGCCACCCCGAGAGCACGGCCACGCCCACAACCCGGGACTGCTGCTGGACTTCGAACGGTTCTCCTCCGACGCGCTGCTGGCGCACTACCGGGCCGAACGCGACCTGCTGAGGATCATCACCCCGGACGTCGCGGTGACCACGAACTTCATGGTCAACCGAGACGGCACGGCGGTCGACTATGCGCGCTGGGCCGAGGAGGTGGACCTGGTCGCCAACGACCACTACCCCACCGCCGCGGACTCGCAGCGGCACTGGGAGCTGGCCATGGCCGCCGACCGGGTCCGCGGGATGAGCGGTGGTCGACCGTGGCTGCTGATGGAGAACGCCACCAGTTCCACTCAGCGATGCTGCCGCACGCGGGTATCGAGACGAAGGTCTGGCGGGAGGTGGTCGCGCTGGGCGCCGGCCTGGAGAAGCTGGCCGAGCTGCGTGGCAGCCTGGTCGAGCCCGCCGGGGTCGCGCTGCTGTGGGACTACCCCTCGATCTGGGCACTGCGGTCCGGGGCCAAGCCCAGCGTCGAGCTCGACTACCTCGACCTGCCGCTGGTGCTGCACCGCTCGTTCGCGCGGCGCCACCGGCTGGTGGACGTGATCGGTCCGGGTGCAGACCTGGACCACTACCGGGTGATCGTGGTACCGATGCTCTACCTCGCTCAGGACGGCCTGGCGGCACGCCTGGCCCAGGCGGCCGAGGACGGTGCGCAGGTCGTCCTCACCTACTTCTCCGGGATCGCCGACGCCACCAACCGGGTGCTCGCCGGCGGCTACCCCGGCGCGTACCGAGACCTCATCGGAGCCGTGGTCGAGGAGTTCCATCCGCTGCTGGCCGGAGAGCAGCGCGGGCTGGACAACGGCTGGCGCGTGCGGCACTGGGCCGAAGACCTGCGCGTCACCGAGGCCTCCGCTGTCGCCCACTACGTCGGCGGTGCACTCGACGGGCGGCCCGCCGTCACCCGTCGCACCGTCGGCCGCGGGACGGTGACCTACCTCAGCACCCGCCCGGCCGACGAGGATGTCCAGCTGCTGGTGGACGAGCTGCTGACCGCGAGTGGCGTCTCACCGGTCACCGAGGCACCGGACGGGGTCGAGGTGGTCCGCCGCCGAGCAGGAGCTCAGAGCTACCTGTTCGGCATCAACCACACCGGCGCTGAAGCGACGATCGTGGCGTCGGGTCGAGATCTGCTGACCGGCGCTGACGTCGCGGCTACGGTCACGGTCCCGGCGGGTGGGGTCGTGGTCGTCCGGGAGAGCTGAATCGGGACCGACCGACCGACAGTATTCGGTCGGTTTGTGCGCAAACGATTGCTCAGGTTGGTGCTGTGCCCTACTCTGAGCCCCATGGCGACCCTCAAGGATGTGGCGCGACTAGCCGGAGTGTCCATCTCGGCCGCCTCCCGCGTACTCACCGATGCGCCCAGTGCCCGCGCCAGCGCCGTGACCCGGCAGCGGATCCGGGCCGCCGCCGAGGAGCTCAACTACCGGCCCAACTTCGCTGGCCGGGCACTGAAGTTCTCGCGCACCAACGTCATCGCCCTGATCGTGCCCGACCTGACCAACGCCTTCTTGACCGAGCTGATGCTCGGCGTGGAGGACGAGGCAGCGCTCCAGGGCTACCTGCTGCTGCTGGGTCGGTCCGAGGACATCGAGCCCGCCGGGCACATGATCAACCGGCTGATCGGTGAGGGCCGGGTCGACGGGATGTTGCTGCAGGCCAGCGACAGCCGGACCGCTGACCAGATCCAGGACCTCATCTCGGCCGAGCTGCCGGTGGTGTTCATGAACTCGATCGAGGCCGGCCAGCTGGGCGGGGTGATCCTGGACGACGAAGCCGGGGCCGCGCTGGCCACCCAGCACCTGATCGACCTGGGCCACAGCGCGATCGGGCTGATCGGCGGAGTGCTGAGCAACCCGACGGCGCGACGCCGCGCCGTCGGCTTCCGGGCCGCCATGGCCGCAGCCGGACTGCCCACCGGGTCGGACACGATGACCACTCTGGGGTACTACCCCCCAGACGGTCGGGCGGCCATCCGCCTGCTGATGGCCCGGCCGGAGCCGCCCACAGGAGTCGTGGTGGCCAACGTCAACGCCGCCATCGGCGCCCTGAGCGAGGCACGCCGGCTCGGGCTGAGGGTGCCGGAGGACCTGTCACTGGTATCGGTGCACGACGCCTGGCCGGCGGAGAACACCTGGCCGCCGCTGACCACAGTGAAGATGCCGCTCTACGCCCTCGGCCGCGCGGCCGTCGTGGCCCTGCACCAACGACTGGGTGGGATCTCCGCCGAGGTCCGCGTCGTCTCCGACCCGCCGCCCCAGCTGATCCTGCGCGAGTCGACCCGTCAGCGCTGACGTCACCTATGGGGTGCGACGCAGCTCGTCAGAGACCCGGACCGCCAGGTCCGCCTCGACCCGGCGAAGATCGGCGATGCGCTGCTCCAGCACCATGATCTCCTGGTCAGCGTTGGTCAGGATGCGCTCGGCCTCGGTCCGCGCCAGGGCAGTCACCTTGTCGGCTGTCTGCTGCGCGTTGAGCAACAGGCCGTACTCGTAGGACCTCAGCGTGTCACCACCGCTGCCGTCCCGAGCGAGCGAGGCACCGCTGTCCTCGGCGAGCACCCCGGCCCGGATCTGGTCGAGGCTGGCGTTGAAGCGAGCCACCGCGGCCTCGACGTCGCGCCCGGCTCGGTCCAGCCGGTCGACGACGGTGCTGGGGAGATGCTGGGAGGCCTGCAGCTGCTGCCGCGCCTGGTCCTGGGCGGCGGTCAGCACGTCGAGTGCCGCCGTGGCCAACCGACTGCTGGGATCGTCCCAGCGGTCCGCGGGCTCCGCCGTCGGGTCAGTCGCGGCTGCCGGCGTGGCCGGCTTGAGCTCGATGGTGTTGCGCAACGGGACCTCGTGCACGAACACGATGGCGATCATGCTGACCACCGCGAAGGCCGCCGCGATCCAGAACAGGAGGCCGAACGAATCACCGTAGGCGCCGCGGACGATGCTCCGGATCGGACCCGGTAGGTCTTTGAGGTCCAGGTTTCCCCCGGCCTGGGTGCCGGACGCCGGGATGCCCGCCGCGCTCAACCCGGTGCTGATCCTGTCTTCCACGTGGTTGGCCAGGATCGCGCCCAGCACCGCTACTCCGACGGCTCCGCCGAGCGATCGGAAGAAGGAGATGGTCGCCGAGCTGGCACCGATCTGCGAGACGTCGACGGTGTTCTGCACAGCCAGCACGATGTTCTGGATCAGAGCACCGACCCCGAGACCCATCACGGACATTAAGATCGCGACGTGCCAGTACGGCGTGGTGTGATCCACGGTGCCGAGGCCCAGAAGTCCGACCACCAGCAGGATGGAGCCGACGACCATCAGCGGCTTCCACCGGCCGGTCCGGCTGACCAATTGGCCACCGAAGGTCGAGCTCAGCATCTGGCTGATGATCAGGGGGATCGTCATCAGCCCGGCCCGCGTCGGGCTGTGGCCGCCGGCGAGCTGGAAGTACTGGGTCAAGAACGTGCTGCTGCCGAAGAGCGCGACTCCGACGCCCACGCTGGCCACGATCATCAGGGCGGTGGTGCTGTTGCGCAGCACGCGGATGGGCACCATCGGCTCGGGCACCCGGAGCTCGGTGACCACAGCCAGCACGGTGGCGATCGCGAAGCCGAGCAGGAACAGACCCGACTGCCAGGAGACCCAGGCGTAGTCGCTGCCTGCGAAGGTGACCCAGAGCATCGGCAGACCGGCGACCAGGGCGATCAGGACGGCACCGAGGTAGTCGATCTTCGCCTGGCGTCGCCTGCTCAGTGGCAGGTGCAGGGTGAGCTGGAGCAGGACCAGGGCGACCACCGCGAGCGGTACGCAGACGAAGAAGCACCAGCGCCAGTTGAGGTTGTCGGTGATGACCCCACCGAGCAGCGGACCGGAGACGGTGCTGACCGCCATCACCGCGCCCATGTAGCCGCTGTAGCGACCGCGCTGCCGCGGCGGGATGATCGCCCCCATGATCGACTGCGTCAAGGCCACCAGGCCGCCCATCCCGACGCCCTGCACGGCCCGGAAGACCATCATCGGGGGCACCGTCTGTGACACCCCGGCACCCACCGACCCGGCCACGAACAACACGATGGAGAGCTGGACCAGCATCTTCTTGTTGAACAGGTCGGAGAGTTTGCCCCAGATCGGGGTGCTGATGGTCATGGCCAGCAACGACGCCGTGATCACCCAGGTGTACTGACGCTGCGTGCCGTGCAGGTCCGACATGATGGTCGGCAGTGCGGTGGACACGATCGTGGTCGAGAGCAGGGCGGTGAACAGCGCGGCCAGCAGGCCGGTCATCACCTCCAGGATCTGACGGTGGGAGAGCTGTCCCGGTCCGGCACCACCAGCAGCAGCGACCGTGCTCGCCCGGGGTGCGTCGGCGGGCGGTTCCGCTGCTCTCGTCGGGCGTGTGGTGGTGGTCATGGACGTACCTCTTCTGACGTGTCGGATCCGTGGAGCATGGGCCGCCCGGCGTCGGGCGGACCGTCGAGCTGTTCAACCACTTGCATAGCGCAACTATTCCCCATCACCTCCGGCCCTGTCCACCGGCCAACCCCGTCCTGATTGATTTCTACCCCACGAGCAATCTGGGCTATAGTTTCGCGGGCACCAGGAAAGAGTGACGCACGCCGAAGGCCGAGTAAGGCCCCGTAGCGCAGTTGGTTAGCGCGCCGCCCTGTCACGGCGGAGGTCGCGGGTTCGAGTCCCGTCGGGGTCGCGAGAGCGGTGACATGATGTCGCCGCTTTTGTGTTCACGGTGTCACGCCGTGAACGCGGCCAGGTAGCTCAGCTGGTAGCAGCGTTCGCCTGAAAAGTGAAAGGTCGCCGGTTCGACCCCGGCCCTGGCCACCAGCTCGCCCGCTCGTTCGCTTCTGCTGACTCCGACTGCATCCAAAGTCTGCCGCCCACGAGAATCTGTTGGTAACCCTGCCCTGCTGGCAGGTTCCCATCGGAGGCCACCAATGCCGTCAGCACCTCTCGCCGTCACCGGCGAGGTCGGCTTGGCGACACCCTCCGACGGGGTCTCGGCGACTGACTGCTACAACGACCCGCCGAACATGCACACGGCGGCTTTGTCGGCCTCGAGCCGGCTCCAGCGCGGGAGGAGGGTCCGGTCGGTGCGAACGCCCCCCGTCGCATCAGAACCCACCCTCCTCCTTCACGTCGCCCGTGGCTACGGGGCGGCCACCCCGGCCTACGTTCGCGAAACCGCATATAAGATGACCGGGACGGCCGTACCGCATCCGGCCGACGGGAACCGCCCGTGTTGAAACCGGCCGAGAGGGACGTAGCTGTCGTGACCCCGTCAGCAGACGACGATCTCGACGGCCTGGTCGAGGCCTTTGTCGCCGGCGACGAGTCTGCGCTCTCGCGGATCTACGCCCGGTGGTCCCCCCTCATCTACAGCGTCGCGCTGCGTTCGCTGGGTGAGGTCACCGAGGCTGAGGATGTGACCCAGAAGGTCTTCGTCGCAGCCTGGACCAGCCGGCACAACTATCAGCCCGACCGAGCGAGCCTGGCAGCGTGGTTGATGGGCATCGCCCGATACAAGATCTTCGACGCGCACAACAGCCGGACCAAGGAGAACAAGATCCGCAACGAGCTGGCGGCCAGCCCGCAGGTGCGGCTGACGACCGAGCCACTCGACGTGGCCGAACGTCTGATCCTGGACGACGAGATCGCCCGGCTGGACACCATCCCTCAGCAGGTGCTGCGGCTCGCCTTCTACGAGGACCTGACGCACGCGCAGATCGCCGAACGGATGAAGTTGCCGCCGGGCACCGTGAAGAGTCATATCCGTAGAAGCCTGATCAAACTCAAGAACCGGTTGGAAGTGAGGACTGATGCATACGAATCCTGAAGTTCTCGCTCTGCTCGCCCTGGGCGAGGCGGCCGGTTCGCCCGCCGAACGCGCCCACGTCCGCAACTGCACCATCTGCTCCGAGGAGGTGTCGGAGTTGGCACGTATCGCTGATGTCGGCCGTACGTCCAACCTGTCCACCCCACTGTCATCCCCCGGACCGCAGGTCTGGGAGCGGATCCGCAGCGAGCTCGGCTTCGACCTGCCGGGCAACACGATGACCGAGATCGGGGCCGACTCGCCCGACCGGTTGCCGAGTGCCACCGTCACCGACCTGGCGCTGCGGCGGGCCCAGGAGTTGCGCGATGATCCGCCCCGCCGGCGCGGCTCCGGTCGACGCTACGTCGCCCTGCTCGCGGCCGCTGCGCTCGCTCTGGTCGTCGGCATCGGGGTCGGCATCACCTACGAGCGACAGGTGATCAAGCCGGTGAACCGGGTCATCGCCACCGGGACCCTCAAGGCGTTGCCACAGTTCCCAGGAGCGTCCGGCACGGTCACGGTAACCGCCGACGGCCGGGGCAACCGTAAGCTGCTGCTGAAGATGACGACGCCTGAGCCCATCCCGGGGCAGACCGAGGTGTGGCTGATGTCTGGTGCCGACGACACCAACCCCACGGCCATGGGCACGATGACCGACGGTCAGGCCGAGATCGTCATCCCCCCAGGCATGAGCCTTTTCGAGAAGCCAGTGGTGGACATCTCCGAGGAGCCGGTGGGCGACACCGACCAGACGCACTCGGGCACCTCGATCCTGCGCGGTGCGTTGATCTAACCGGACCTAGTCAGGCTGCCAGTTTCCACGGGCCGCCATCATCCGCGCTTGATCGCCCGCACCTTCGGCGTCTCCTCGACATCACCGACGATGACGCCCGACCGGCCGAGGCCGAGGTAGCGGACCGCCAGGTTGATGATGGTCTGGACCCGGTTGCGGCTGCCCAGCAGGTACATGATGTGCAGCGCGATCCAGCCGAGCCAGGCGAACAGGCCGGTCATCTTGATCCCGACCGGCATCTGCAGCACGGCGTCGGCGCGGCCGATGGTCGCCATCGTGCCCTTGTCGAAGTACTGGAACGGCTGGGTGGGCAGACCCTTGACCAGGTTGACCAGGTTCTTGGCGGCGTGCTTGCCCATCTGCATCGCGGGCTGTGCCAGCTGGGGCAGGGGGTTGTCCACGATGATGCTGGTGTCCCCGATGGCGAAGATGTGGTCGTCGTTGGTGGTCCGAAGGTCTGCGTTGACCTCGATCCGACCGGCGCGGCCGATGGGCAGACCCCAGTCGCGGACCTTCGGGTTGCCGGACACCCCGGCCGCCCAGATGACGAGATCGACGGGCATCGACGTGCCGTCCTTGAAGTCCACGTGGTCGGCGTGCACCTCCGAGATCGCGGTGTTGAGCCTGACGTCGACGCCGCGCTTGACCAGCTCGCGCAGCGCGTACTTCCGCAGCTTGTCGTCGAACGGCGCCAGCAGGAACTGACCCATCTCGACGACCACCACGTGCATCAGTGCCGGGTTGAGCTCAGGGTAGGCCGCCGGGATCGCGTGCTGCTTCAGCTCGGCCAGCTGGCCGGCCATCTCGACCCCCGTCGCGCCGCCGCCGACCACCACGATGGTGAACCCGCCGGTGTGCGGGTCGGACGTCCCCGCAATGGTCTCGATACCGCCGAAGATGGTGTCGCGCACCTTGAGCGCCTCGGCCCGGGTGTACATCGACATCGTGTACTCGGCGGCGCCGGGGATCCCGAAGTGGTTGGTGGTGATGCCGTTGCCGATGATCAGGTAGTCGTAGCCGATGTTGACCCCGTCGTCCAGGCTCACCTGCTTGGCCTCGTGGTCGATGTCGACCACGGTGCCGCGGCGGAAGCGGACGCCCTTCTTCTTGGCGCTGAAGAAGCGCAACGAATACGTCACGTCTCCTGCGTTCAGGCCGCCGGTGGCGACCTGGTAGAGCAGGGGCTGGAAGGTGTTGTACGGGTGGCGGTCGATCAGCGTCACCCGGAAGCCTTCCTTGGCCAGTTCCGAGGTCGCCGAGAGGCCGGCGAAGCCAGCGCCCAGCACCACAACATGCGGCATGTCAGTCACGCCCATCATCTAAGCAGTGACTGAGCGCCCACCCAACCCCAGAGTCCAATATTTCGTTCACGACTGCGTCA
>JBBRYD010000005.1:0-65214 GCA_038238065.1 Propionibacteriales bacterium
ACCGATGTTGGCCACGATCGCCTGGTGCTTCATCCGGCCCATCTGGTCGGCGCTGATGACCTTGAAGCAACCGGTGGCGGTGACGTAGATGTCGGCGTAGGGCAGCACCTCCTCGAGGGTGGTGACCTGGTAGCCGTCCATGGCGGCCTGCAGCGCACAGATCGGGTCGACCTCGGTGACGATCACCCGGGCGCCCTGGCCGCGGAGCGACTCCGCACAGCCCTTGCCCACGTCGCCGTAACCGGCGACGACCGCGACCTTGCCACCGATCAGCACGTCGGTGGCCCGGTTGAGTCCGTCGATCAGGGAGTGGCGGCAGCCGTACTTGTTGTCGAACTTGCTCTTGGTGACCGAGTCGTTGACGTTGATGGCCGGGAAGAGCAGGGCCTGCGCCCGGAACATCTCGTACAGCCGGTGGACACCGGTGGTGGTCTCCTCGGTGACGCCCTTGATCGCATTCGCCACGTCGGTCCAGTCGCGGCCCTCCGCCAGGGAACGGCGCAGCGTGGCGAGGATGTAGGTGAACTCCTCGGGGTCGTCAGGCTGCGCCTCCGGGACGCTGCCCGCCTTCTGGAACTCCACACCCTTGTGCACCAGCAGGGTGCAGTCGCCGCCGTCGTCCAGGATCATGTTGGCCTGGACACCGCCGGGCCAGGTGAGGATCTGCTCGGTGCACCACCAGTACTCCTCCAGCGACTCGCCCTTCCAGGCGAACACCGGCACGCCCTGGGGGTTGTCCGGGGTGCCGGTCCGCCCGACGGCGACCGCCGCGGCGGCATGGTCCTGGGTGGAGAAGATGTTGCAGCTGGCCCAACGGACCTCTGCGCCGAGGTCGACCAGGGTCTCGATCAGCACCGCGGTCTGGATGGTCATGTGCAACGAACCAGCGACGCGGGCACCCTGAAGGGGCTTCGACTCCCCGTACTGCTCGCGCATCGCCATCAGTCCGGGCATCTCGTGCTCGGCGAGGGTGATCTCCTTCCGACCGAACTCGGCCAGGCTCACATCTGCAACTTTGAAATCCATGGCTAGAGCCTAGGTGGTCCGAGCCGGCCCGGCCAAGTGACGCGCGCGCGATTACGTCACGTTCGGGGCGGCGTCCAGGACCGTCGAACGGCCGAGACTCTAGTGGCTGGGTGCACCAGGACGCTCCGGCCGGGGCGCGGGCACGTAGCTCTCGTCGTAGAGGTCGGGCTCGAGGTAGAGGGCGGTCACCATCGGTACGGCGTCGCGGATCAACATCTCGGCTCGGTCGATGGTGTCGACCACCTCTCCTGCCGACGACGTGGCACTGACCGCGATCTTGGCGGCCACGAGGACCTCCTCGGGACCGAGGTGCAGGGTCTTCATGTGGATCACCCGCTCCACTCCCGGGGTGGCCACCAGGGCTGCTTCGATCTTCGCCCGGGACTCCGGTGAGGCGGACTCCCCGAGCAGCAGGCTCTTGGTCTCGATGGCCAGGGCCACCGCCACCGCGACCAGCAGGATGCCAATCAGGGCGGTCCCGACCACGTCGAAGTAGCCGTTGCCCGTGATCAGGGTCAGCCCGACGCCGAGCAGGGCGAACGCCAGGCCCACCAGCGCCGCGAAGTCCTCCAGCAGGATGACGGGCAGCTCCGGGGCTTTGGCCGAGCGGACGAACCTGACCCAGGTCTGCCGGCCACGCGTCTTGTTGGACTCGCTGATCGCGGTGCGGAACGAGAAGCCCTCGGCGATGATGGCGGCCACCAGCACAACCAGCGGCACCCACCACCATCGACCTCCGATCAGCTCGTTGGGCAGACCGTCGTGGACCTCGTGGTACTTGTGGTACGCCTCGTAGAGCGCGAAGACACCTCCCACGCTGAACAGCACGATGGACACGATGAAGGCGAAGATGTAGCGCTCGCGGCCGAAACCGAACGGGTGCTGCGGAGTGGCCTCTCGCTGAGCGCGGCGGCCACCCACCAGCAGCAGGATCTGGTTGCCCGAGTCGGCCACCGAGTGGATCGCCTCGGCCAGCATCGAGGATGCACCGGTCAACGCCCACGCGGCGAACTTGGTCACTGCGATGAACAGGTTGGCCGTCAGCGCGGCGACGACCGCCTTGTTGCCGTGCTCTGCACTCATGTTGTTCGTCGGCTCCCTGGGTTGGACTGGGCGGCGATCAGGAGATCATCCTGCCAGAACCGGCGGTGCACCCTGTCGTTCGAGCGAGCCCTCAGAGCTCCAGGTAGCGACCGAGCCCGACCGCGAAGTAGACCGAGGCGAACATCCCGGTCTGCAGCAGGGTGACGTAGCGCTCCACGTCGGAGCCACTGCGGTGGGCGACCAGACAGACGCGCACGTCGTTGCGCTCGGCCGCTGCGGTCAGTCGGGTCTGCGCCGAACGCCCGATCGCGTCTGCGTTGCCGTCGTCGAGCACCACCAGGGTGGGCCGACGGTCGGACTGACCGACGTCCTCGAACGGGTCGGCGAACGGGTCGCGAGGGGCGGCCGCGTCGAGGATGGGCAACAGGTCGTCGGCGTCGGCCGCCAGGGCAGCCCGACCGCTGGCTGCGCGCAACGCCTCGGCGAGCCGACGGCTGACCCGCGAGGCGATCACCGACCCGCCCCAGAGCAGGGGCTGCGCGTCGGCGAGCGTGATGGCCAGGTCCTTGGCCGGGTTCTCCGAGACGTCCGCGAACGGGGAGCAGTCCTCGGCGACCCGGTCCATCGCATCAGCGACCAGATCGGGCTGGACCTCGGGACCGAGCTGCATCCGGTGCAGCCCGGCGAGCATCACGATGGCGGCGGCCAGCGAGTCGCCGGTGTTCGTGGGCAGCACGGTGGTCGACCGGGACGCGGCGTGCTCGGCCACGGTGGAGATCTCCGGACAGGCGATCAGCACCTGGCAGCCGCGGCGGACCGCCTCGTGGACCGAGCCGACCACGCCCGCGGGGGCGCCCGCGCTCGCCAGCACCACGACCAGGTCGAGGGCTCCGACCCAGCCGGGCAGGCCCGACGAGGGCCAGGCGACGAACGGCACCGGACAGACCGGCTCGAGCATGCCCCGGATGAACCTCGTCTCCGGGCCGACCGCGATCACCGCCCGAGGCCGAGGCAGGTCGTCCAGCCGTCCGATCGGACCCCATGCCTCCGAGGTCTCGCGGCGCAGCCGGGCGCCAGCCTCGGCCAGCCGTCGGAGCACCGGATCGGCGCCGCTCAGCGCCTGACGATCGTCCAGCCAGGTCTCGTCGAAGACGGACATCGATCAGCCCGCGTCGCCGGCGGGGGCTGCAGGTTCGGCTCCGGGGTCGGCGGCGAACTCGGCCGTCGATCCGGCGTCCGGTCGACGGGCCTCGTCGATCAACAGCACGGGGATACCGTTGCGGACCGGGTAGACCAGACCACAGTCCGCGGCCAGACAGACCAGCTCGTCGCGTTCGTGGTCGACGGCCAACGGACCATGACAGTTCGGGCAGGCCAGGATCTCAAGCAGTTCGGGTGCAAGCTCCACAGCCATGGTCTTCCTCCAGGGTGAACGGGTACGGCATCTTCGGGGTGGCCTGATCCTACGGCGAGGACACCTCGCTCCGGCAGGGCCGACCGCGCGCCGAAGCGGGCGGGGCGCCTAGGCGTCGGGATCGGCCAGTACGGTCAGGTGTCCCCGACGGCCCAGCTCGACGATCCCGTGCGGACGCGGCACCGGTCGCTCGGCATGCCGCTCCGGCGGCAGGTCGTAGGACAGGCCCACCTCGCGGACCGCATCCGCCAGGGCCAGCAGGTCGTCGGTGCTCGGCTCGGGTTCACTGTCGATGGCGAGCCGGATGACGTCCCAGCCCCGCGGCACCGACAAGGCCGATGCGTGCTGCCGGCACAGGTCGTAGCAGTGCGGTTCGGCCTGGGTCGCGAGGGGCCCGACGACGGCTGTCGAGTCCCCGTACACGTAGGTCAGAGTCGCGACCGCGCGTTCCGAACACCCCGCTCGTGAACACCTCCGCGATCTCACCTGGGGGACGCTACCGCGAAGCGCCGGTCAACGTGGGGACGAGGGCCGAGACTGCGTGGCTGCGTGTCGAGGACGGGCGGGACCCGGTCGCGCCGACGATAGAGTGTCGGCCATGTCCACCCGGCGCCGTGATCGTCATGAGCGCGGGCTCCGCGGACCGCTCGCCCTGGCCAACCCCCTCTCCGGCCGACCTGCTCGTCCGTCCCGGCCCGCCAACAAGGCTGACTTCTTCACCGAAGCCGTGCAGGAAGCCGTGGAACGGGTCGCCCGTCAGTGCCCGGACGCACTCCTCGGCGTGACGTTCGGTGTCGAGGACGTGCCCTACCTGGAGACTGCCTGGTCGGGTGACCAGGTGCCGTTGGCCGCCGCCATCGACGGGGATGCCGACCATCTCAGCCAGGTGGTCATCTACCGCCGTCCGCTGGAGCATCGAGCGGCGTCGCGACGCGGGCTGCGGATCCTCGTCTACCGGACGATCGTCGAGCAGCTGTCAGCGCTCACCGGCCGGTCGGTCAGCGAGATCGACCCCGAGGATGCCGGCGGCGGCGAGGACTGAGCGCTCAGCGACCGACCCGAGGGTCGTTCACCACGATGGGCGCCCGGCTGGCGACGTCGGGCGAGGAGAGGCTGACCGTGGCCAGGCCCGCCACGTCACCGTCAGGCTGGCTGTAGACCACTCCCCCGTGCACGTCGGCGCCGTCGGTCACCCGCACCACCAGGTAGGCAGGTCCGTCCAGGTTGAGGCGCCGGGTCGAGGTGCTCCGACCGCCGATCAGCACGTCGTCGGTACGAAGCGACACCCCGTCATAGCTCAGCACCTCGATCGCGACCGTGGTCTCCGTGTCGGCTCCGTTGCTCAGCACCAGCTCACTGTCGACGGCGGCGCTGTCACCCGTGCTGCTGTCCGACCCCGGTCCGGTGGCCAGCGCGACCACTCCGGTACGGACCAGGGCCGGCGTGGCTGACTGGACCGCGAAGTCCGGCGCCCCGGTTGGGCGCACGCTGGTCGAGGCCACCGAACCGGTGACGGGCCGGTTGCTCGTCAGCCGGATCCCGCCCGACTGCCCCGCCAGCCCGGGAGCCAGATCGATGGTTGCGGTGCTGCTGGGTTTGACCTCGATCGTCTCCGCGCCCGCCGGCGCGAAGGGGCCGCTCTCGGCGAGAACCTGCACCTTGACCTCGGCCGGGCTGGTGCCGGGGTTGGCGACCAGCAGCTCACGGGTCCCGGTTCCCTCGGGCACGTCGGGGATCACCAGCTGAGTCGTCGGGGCGACGGCGCCGGTGTGCCAGTCTGCACCGGCGGGGTCGAGCTCGGCACTGCGCAGGTCGCGGGCGACTGCCGACACCCGTCCGGTGCTCGCTCGGACTGACACGGTGAGCGGCCCTGCCACCGAGACCAGCGACTCCAACGAGATGGTTCGCGACGCGTGCGCCTCCACCACGACGCCCGGGCTGCCCGGTACCACCACCTCGCCGTTCTGCCCGAAGAACTGCAGGTCGACCTCAGCCTGGGCGTCGTCGGGGTTGGTCAGAACCAGCTCGCTGCGGGCCGTCGACGACGCTCCGACGCCGACGAACCAGTGCTCCGTGGTCGGAGGGCCACAGGGGGCAGCCATCAACCCCTGCTGCACGCCGGACGTCCCGCGGGTGAAGACCTCGGCGCTGCTGGCCGTCGCCATCACGCCCTCGCCGGTCAACAGCTCAGAGGCGGTGCGCCCGGACAGCACCCGGCCCTTGCCCTGTTCGGTCAGGCTCAGGGTTGGCCTGGTCTGGCCGACGGGCGTCCCGATCAGTGAGCCGTCTCGGCCCGGCGCCTGCCGGATCACCACGGCTGACACGTCGGTGGCGCTGCCCGCCTCCGCCGGAAGGACCGTGCAGACGGTGCTGGTCCGCCCCACCAGCGCGATCGGTGCGGGACGGAAGGTGGCAGTCTGCGCCGCCAGGAGTGAGCCGCCCCCGCCGATCGCGACGAGGGCGACCACCGCGGCCAGCAGCGACAGCGCACTCCGGGCCCGGTGCCGACGGTAGGACTGGTCGAGCCGCCAGCTCACGGTGCCACCCCGCCCACGGTCGCGGCGCGGCGAGCGGTGCGGGTCGGGTCACGCACCTCCGGTCGACGGATTCCCGGCGCAGCGAGGACAGCAGCCACGACCAGCAGCACCCCCTGACCGAACAGGAACCAGTGTGCGTAGGAACGCATCGAGTACTGCAGGGTGCCGCCGGCGGTGGGCACGGCAAAGGCCTGCTGCCACCCCGCCGAGACCGGCGTGAGCGCGACGCCGTCGACGGTGGCGCGCCAGCGCGGGTCGACGGCTTCGCCGAGGCGCACGATGCGCCCGTCCGACCCCGGCGGGACACTGAGTGGTTGACCAGCCACCGGGCTGAGCGTGCCGTCCGTGTCGAGGGTGGCCCGTGAGACCTCGGGCTCGACCTGCCAGACGGTCCCGCGGTCGTTCCCGCTGGCCGAGCCCAGTCCCGGTGTGTTGTCGATCCGCGCCTGCTCCTCCTCGCTCGCTCCGTGGACCCAGAGGAACCCGATCCCGAGGTCGGTCAGCTGGGGAGCGATGTCGGAGTCCGCGGTGCCGGCCACCAGCCGGACGACCAGGTCGGCCGCCTGGGCGGGGGCGGCGGCCGAGCCGCCGAACGTGTACCCACGGTCGGCGTCGCCGAGCCGGATCAGGTCGTCGGCCACCACGAAGTACCGAGCCTCGCCGCCGGACAGGTCAAGGGCGAGCACCCGCACGCCGCGATCGGACTGCAGGGCGTTCAGCACGTACGGGGGGAGCGCATCCAGCTGCTCGCGCTGGATCGGACCAGTCGCGCCGGCCCACACCCACCAGCCTGCGCCGAGCGCCGTGACCAGGCCGACCAGCAGGCCGGCCACCACCACGCCAGGCTGGAGGACACTGAAGCTGCGCTGTCCCAGCTCGAGACCCAGCCCATCGGCTCCCACGCCACCGGCCAGGACCAGGGCGCCGAAGCCGACCAGGAGGTAGACGCCGACGTCGGGGCGGACCTCAGTGCCCATCGGGGGGACCGAGACGACGAGGCGCGAGAGCAGAACCGCCATGGTCAGGGCGAGCAGACCACAGATCCAGGCGGCGAGCACAGCCTGCGAGCGCGGCTTACGAGCCAGGCCGACCAGGGCGACGACCCAGACGACGCCGAAGATCAAGCCGTCCAGCCACCACGGCGGCAGCCCGGGTCCGACGTCGTGTCCGAGCAGGAGCTCCCAGACCTGCGCCGCGGCGGGGACGCCGCCGAGCGCAGCGTCAGGACCGACGAACAGTCGCCCCCAGGCGGAGATCACACTCGGCCACCAGGGGGCCAGCACCAGCAGCGGCACCCCCAGGGCGATCCCGATCCGGCCGACCTTGCGCCGGCTGCGGCGCAGGACCACCGCGCCGACCGCGCCGACGGCCAGCGCCAGCAGGATCATCGACGGCTCGAAGGCCACCAGGACGACCAGGACGACGCCGGCCCCCCAACCGCCCCGCCAGGCTTCCGGTGCGCGAGGGCGGCGCAGCACCAGGGCCCGCCCGGACAGCACCAGCAGCGGGAGCAGGACGGCGAACACGCTGATCGAGAGCCTCCCCTGGTTGGTCCCCCCGAGCAGGACGGGGAGCAGCGCGTACGTCAGCGCCACCCAGAGTCGCACCCGACGGCCGTGGATCGCCTGTCGGACGACCGGGTAGGCCGTCAGGATGCTCAGCGGGACGATCCCGCAGATCAAGAGGGTCACGAACCATTCGGGCCGTCCCGCCAACACCGACGACCCCATCGCCATCAGAGCGAGCCAGGGCGGGCTGGACTGGTCGGGCGCGCCGACGACCGAGTTCCAGACCGACCGCCACAGGTCAGCCACGGATGATGGGGCCGGCAGCAACGCCGGCGCCACCAGCGAGCCGACCCCGAACAGATGGCGCGCGGCCACCAAGCTCGCCACCACCGACAGCACCCCCACGATGACGATCGGCGACAGCCACGGGTTTCTCGGCTGTTCCTCGGTCACCGCGCTGAAGTCGTCGCCGGTCAGCTCGTCGATGGAGGTGATCTCCTCCTCGCCGGCGATCGAGCGGTACCGGTCCGACACCGCCGCCGACACCGCCTCGGCACCGACGCGAAGACCGGCCCACCAGCGCGGCCGCAACGTCTGGACCACCTGATCGGCGCCGGGGCTCCGGCGACCGAGCGCGACCCGGCGGCGGACGGCACGGATCCGGCCGGGATGAGCCAGGAAGTCGCCGAGGGCCGTCAGCTCGTCGACGACGCGTCCGGGGACCTTGCCGAAGAGGTATCCCACGGCGTGCAGCACGCAGCTGAGCACCAGCCGCAGCCACACCCAGGGCAGCTGAGCCCGAGTCGCGTGCCCCATCACCACCAGCATGCCCAGGTAGCGGTCCAGCCGGGCCGGTCGCGGACCGGCCAAGCCAGACGGCCGCAAGCCCGCCCGGCCGACCTGGCGATGCGTGAACTGGGCCCTTGGGCTGGTGATCACCGAGTAGCCGGCGAGGTGGGCGCGCCAACCGAAGTCCACGCCGTCCCGGAAGACGGGCACGTCAGGGTCCAGACCCTGCAGGGCTGTCCACACCGATCGACGGACGAGCATGCCGCAGGTGGACACGCCGAGGCGTCGCCGGGGTTCGTCCCGCTGACCCTGGTCGATCTCGCCGGTGTCCAACAGCACCTCGCGTCGACCCGTACCGGAGATGCTGACACCGATCTCGCTGATCCGCGCGGCACTCTGTCGTCGTCTGGGCAGCAGCAGCTTGGGTCCCGTGACGTCGATGGTGGGATCCAGCGTGACGTGGGTCAGCATGCGCTCGAGCGCATGCGAGCCAGGGATCGCGTCGTCGTGCAGCAACCAGAGCCAGGTCGACGTCGGCTGCTCGCCGGTCGGCTTCTGCTCGCGATCCGGGGGCCGCGCGGCGTCCTGATCGAGGGCGGAGGTGACCGCGGCGCCGAAGCCGGTGGTGGAGCTGCTCTGGTAGACCGCGTCCAGCACCCCGACGTCCCGAGCTCGCTGGAGCAGCATCCAGGTGGAGTCCGAGCTGTCGTTGTCGATGGCGATCAGCCGCTGCGGTCGATGCCGCAGCCCCGCCAGACCGGCCAGGGTGTCCGGCAACCACCGGGCCGCGTCGAGCGCCACCAGCACACCGGTGACCTCGCAGCCGGAGATGTCGACCTGCTCGTCCTCGTCGTCCTCGGCCTCGATCCAGGACCACGGGTCGACGTCGTCCCCGGTCCACGACGGGCCGTGGCCCGCAGCGTCGAGCCAGGGACTCCAGGCGGGGGTGGTGGGGTCGTCAAGAGCATCAGCCTGGGCGGCGACATCTCGATCCATCTGGCGCTGAACGACCTCTGCGGTTGAGTCAATGACCTGTCCCGGTGGACCGCTCGGTGCGCGGCGGCCACAGACAGAGCAAGGGCGCCCGGTTGGGCGCCCCTACTTTATGCGAGGTGGCGGTCAGAGACTATTCGCCGAATTCAGAGATGGCTCACCGGCTGACCGTGGCGTGGCGCGCCACAACTGGTCAGGTCAGAGCCAAGGTGCTAGGCCCGCTTCTTCAGCTTGCGTCGCTCGCGCTCGCTCAGACCACCCCAGATACCGAACCGCTCGTCGTTGGACAGGGCGTATTCGAGGCACTCGCCGCGGACGTCGCAGGACAGGCAGACCTTCTTCGCCTCCCGGGTCGAGCCGCCCTTCTCGGGGAAGAACGCTTCCGGGTCGGTCTGCGCGCACAGCGCGCGCTCCTGCCAGCCCAGGACACCGTCCTCACCTTCGTCGATCTCCAGCAGTTCCAGTTCGTGCATGTCAGCCTCCTCGACCCGGGTGTGCATCTGACGTCGTCCACCGGAGACTTCGCGGGTCTCGACGAACGGCCGTACTCCGCCCTCACCTGACGTCGCGACCAACACCGTGGCGTCTGTGAATAACATAAGTGAAATTACATGCCCGTCAATGCACCAAAGTCAAGTCCGAACCTGATATTGAGGAGGGGAACGGACAGCGTTCCGCACACGACTTATCGGGTCTGTTCAGCGCGGACTGACGCCGAGAGCGGAGAAAGCTCTCGACCGACGGGCTCGGCTAACCGTCAGGGTTGCCCATCCGGTACCGGTCCGCCACATCGCCGGCGGTCGTCGGACCGGGCAGGGTCGCCGGCGGCGTCGGGCGCGGCTCGTTCTGGACCTGCGGAGACCAGCCACCGGCTTCATCGGCGGTCCCCCAGCCCGATGCGGCCGCTCCCGCCGCTGCGTCGCCCGCCTTCATCCAGGCGGCACCGGCGGCCTGGTCCGGCTGCCAGGTGGGCTCGCGGGACGGGTCGGGTTCGGGCTCCGGCTCGGCGGCCTCGAGGGCGGGCGCGGCCGGGTCCGCGGTCAGCTGGTCGGCTGCGACCGCAGTCCGGTCCTGCCGGAGCCGGACGAGCCCGACCAGAGCGAGGATCGGAAGAACCAGACGCAGCACGGCGTCCGCGTTCAGCAGCGTCGAGGCGGCCGTCCGCTGGAGGGCGAGCCAGCCCACATCCGCGACCAGTGAGAGCAGCACGCCGACACCGACCACGACCAGCGCCCAGGTGCTGAGCGCCCGTGCCGTAGGGATCGGCGACCACAGCACCGCCGTGGCGAGCAGGGCGGCGAGCACCACCACCGTCAGGGGGTCGGTCGCCACCCGGGCGGCGTTGGCTCCGACCGCGGCCAGCTCTCCGGCCGAAGAGGTGCGCCCGGCCAGCAGCACGAACCCCGACACCGCCAACCCGAGCCGGAGCGTGAGCACGATCAACAGCGCGACGATCGCCGGCCCTCGAAGTCTGGCCAGTCGTCTCGTCATCAGCGCTCCCTCGTCTCCCTGCTCGGCGCGCTCAGCCTAGTGCTCGACGACCGCCCGGCCGTGTCCGAACCGCACCCGATGGGATGGAGCGACCGGTGGCCTCTGGAACACTGTCGATGTGCAGATCGTGATCTTGGCCGGTGGCGTCGGTGGCTCCAGGTTCGTGGCCGGGGCCCGCCGCGCCTACCCGGACGCCGACATCACCGTGATCGTCAACACCGCCGACGACGTGACCATGCACGGGCTGCGGATCTGCCCGGACCTGGACACGTTGATGTACACCCTGGGCGGCGGCAGTGACCTGGTCCGCGGTTGGGGCCGGGCGCAGGAGAGCTGGCGGGTCAAGGACGAGCTGGCCGCCTACGGCGTCGAACCGTCCTGGTTCGGGCTCGGCGACCTCGACCTCGCCACCCACCTGGTCCGCACCCAGATGTTGGCGGCGGGCTATCCGCTGTCGGAGGTCACGCGGGCGCTGTGCGCGCGCTGGCTGGCCGACGACCCGAGGCTGCGGTTGGTGCCGATGTCGGACGACCGGGTGGAGACCCACATCGTGATCGCCGACGCCGACCAGCCGTCGGGCCGGCGTGCCGTGCACTTCCAGGAGTACTGGGTCCGGCTGCACGCCCTTCCGGATGCTCTCGGCGTCATCGCGGTGGGTAGCGAGTCGGCGCACGCCACGCCCGGCCTGACCGACACCATCGGCGCCGCCGACCTGATCCTGGTCGCCCCGAGCAACCCGGTGGTCTCCATCGGCCCGGTGCTGGCCGTGCCCGAACTCCGCAGCGCCCTGGTCGCCGCATCTGCTCCGGTGATCGGCTTCGCCGGCATCCTGGGCGGAGCGCCGGTGCTGGGGATGGCCCACCGGTTGCTGCCCGCGATCGGCGTCGCGGTCGACGCGGCGGCGGTCGGCCTGCACTACGGCGCGCGAAGCTCCGGCGGCGTGCTGGACACCTGGGTGATGGACGACGCCGACACCGCCAAGGTGGCGACCGTGACCGCCGGTGGACTGAAGGTGGTCGTCACCGACCTGCTGATGCACGACCCCGACGCCACGGCACGGTTCATCCAGCGGGCGGTCCGGACCACGTGATCACCCTGTTCGCGCCGGCCGGCATCGGCGAGGTCGGGACCGACACCGACCTGGCTGCGGTGATCGCGGCCGCGGTGGCCGCCGACCCGCTCGGTCCGCTGCGCTCCGGCGACATCGTGGTGGTGACGTCCAAGGTGCTCAGCAAGGCCGAAGGACGGGGCCGGCCGGCGGCCGAGCGGGAGCAGGCCATCGACGCCGAAGCCGTCCGGACCGTGGCCCGCCGGGGCCCGACCCGGATCGTGCTTACCCCTCACGGGCTGACGCTCGCCGCGGCCGGGGTGGACAACTCCAACGTCGCCTCGGACACGGTCCTGCTGCTGCCGGTCGACCCGGACGCCAGCGCCGCCCGACTCCGACACGACCTGGAGACCCGGACCCAGACCACGCTGGGCGTCGTCGTCTCCGACACCGCGGGCCGCGCGTGGCGGATCGGCCAGACCGACCAGGCCATCGGTGCCTCCGGCGTCCGGGTGGTGCAGCGCTACGCCGGCCAGCGCGACGCCTACGGCAACGAGCTGCAGGTGACGGCGGTGGCCATCGCCGACGAGCTGGCCTCGGCCGCCGACCTGGTCAAGTCCAAGCTGTCGGGGCGCCCGGTCGCCGTGGTCCGGGGGCTGTCCCAGCACCTCGCGCCCGACGAGGAAGCCTCCGGGGACGGGGCCGCCGCGCCGAGCGAGACCCGGGCCCGGGTGCTGGCCCGGGAGCAGAGCCAGGACCTCTTCCGCTACGGCTCCCGCGAGGCGGTGATCGCCGCGGTGCTGGCCGCCACCGGCCAGGCGGAGGCGTACGAGGGGGTGCTCGACGAGCCGAGCGACGACGCGTTGGTCGCGGCTGTGGTGAGCGGTAGTGGCCGATCCGGCGCCGAAGCCGACCTGTTGCGGGAGATCCTGCTAGCTGGCCTGCGAGGCTGAGCAGGTGGGTGGCCGGGCTTCGAGATCAGAACCCGACCGCCGCGTCGGGATAGACTGCCGATCCTTGTCCGTTACCTGGGATGAGGTCGCCGAGGGTGGCGGCGCGACAGACGTACAGCGTCAGATCAGTAGGAGTACCGGTGGCCAAGACCCCCACGAAGCAGGCTGCGTCGACCGGCGGTACCCGTCGCGACCGGCTCGCCTCCTTCGAAGCGGCCCGCAAGAAGGAGCAGCGACGACGCAACGTCGGTCTCCTGGTCATCTGCACCGTGCTCGCCCTGGCGCTGCTGTCCTACCCCCTGTACCTGTTCGTGAAGGACTACCAGGCGAGCCAGCAGACCATCACCGACATCGGGGTGAGCGCGGCCGGCGCGGGCTGTGACCCGGCGGCCGAGAACGCCGCCACCGGCAACCAGGAGCATGTCGCCGAAGGCAGCCCGGTCACGTACGCGGAGACGCCGCCGGACTCCGGCAAGCACTACCCGACGCCGGCACCGTTCAGCAAGCGCTTCTACACCATGGACGACCGTCCCGCGGTGGCGACGCTGGTCCACAACCTCGAGCACGGCTACACCATCGCCTGGTACCGCAGCACGCTGCCGCAGGACCAGATCGACCAGCTGAGCAGCATCTCCAAGACGTTCAAGGACGAGACCTACAACCCCGACCAGAAGTTCATCGCCGCCCCGTGGGGCGACGACGACGGCGCCGGGTTCCCGGCCGGCAAGAACGTGGTGCTCGCCCGCTGGCTGGCTGATCCGGCCAACCCGAGTGATGCCGCGAAGCAGAAGGGGGTCCGGCAGGCGTGCGCTGCGGTCAGCGGAGCCGCGATGAAGGACTTCATGGCCACCTATCCGTCGACCAGCGCCCCGGAGCCGAACGGGGCCTGACTGCGGGTCGCCTCTCAGGCGTAGTGCCCCCCGAGCTGCTCGGTCACCTGTTCCAGCAGCTCCTTGATCCGCTCCGCATCGCCGATCGGACAGACCAGGGTGATCTGCGGGGTCTGCACGATCACCGTGTCCGACAGGCCGACGACCGCGACCAGGCGGCCGTCCTCGGCGTGGTTGATCACCACGTTGTCGCGCGCGTCCACCAGCACGCTCGTCCCGGACGTGGCGTTCCCCTGGTCGTCCCGGGGCAGGTGCTCTCCGAGCGAGGCGAAGCCGCCGACGTCGTGCCAGGCGATGGGGAGCCGGACGGCGACCACCCGGGCGGAGCCCTGCCCGTGGGAGACCGGCTCCATCACCGCGTAGTCGACGCTGATCTTCTGCAGGGTCGGGTAGATCTCGGCGAGCCGGTCCGGATGGCTGGCGAGCTCGGTCACCGACGCGTAGGTATCGGGCAGCAGCACCTTGAGCTGGTCCAACAGAGTCTCCGCCCGCCACACGAACATGCCGGAGTTCCACCAGTACTCACCCGAGGACAGGTAGTGCTCGGCCGTGGCCCGGTCGGGCTTCTCCTTGAACGCGAGCACCTCGGCGACCGTGGTCGAGCCGCCGACCGCTTGGCCGCGTTGCAGGTAGCCGTAGCCGACGTGCGGTGAGGTCGGCACCACACCGAACGTGACGAGCACGCCGGCGTCGGCCTCGGCCACCTCGAAGCCCTCGTCGAGCGCAGCCCGAAAACTCTCCACCGGATGCATGATCTGGTCAGCGGTGACCACCGCCACCACTGCCTCGGGATCACGACCGGCCAGCACCGCGGCCGGCCAGGCGACCGCGTTCAGCGAGTCCCGGCCCTCGGGCTCGCCGAGGATGTTGGACGGCTCGAGCTCCGGCAGCTCCTCGGCGACCACGTCCGCGTAGTCAGCCCCGGTGCAGACCAGAACCCGGCTGGCGGGCACCAGACCGTCCAGCCGCTCGTAGGCGATCCGGATCAGGCTCTTGCCGCCCACGACCTTGAGGAGCTGCTTGGGCATGTCCCGACGAGAGAGCGGCCACAGGCGTTTGCCCGAACCGCCGGCCATGATCACTACGTAGCGCATGGGCCCGAGCCTAAACCGATGCGGTGACGAAAAGGCGGGAAGCCGCAAGCTGGGCTCGGCCCAGCGGTACCGTCATCGAGCCCGGTGGCGACTTCGACCGCCGAGGGCGGCCAGGATGGGTTAACCTGCAGAGCCGACCGCCCGGGCGGGCTGCACGAGCGACGATCGCGTCACCTGCGCTCACCGACCACGAAAGCCGAGCGACATGAAGATCATCCTGTTCGACCTCGACGACACCCTGGCGCCGTCCAAGTCGCGCGTCGACGACTCGATGGTTCCGCTGCTGACCGAGCTGCTGCACCGGATCGACGTCTGCATCATCTCGGGTGGTCGCTTCGAGCAGTTCCAGAATCAGGTGCTGGGGCCGCTGGCCGGATCGCCCGACCTCGGTCGGCTGCACGTGATGCCCACCTGCGGCACCCAGTACTACCGCTGGTCGGCCGACGGCACCGTCGAGACCGGTGGGTGGACCCAGCAGTACGCGCAGAACCTCAGCGACGACGAGAAGCGGCGGGCCCTGTCGGTGGTGGAGACCGGGGCCCGGGAGCTCGGGCTGTGGGAGAGCCGGACCTGGGGAGACATCCTGGAGGACCGCGGCAGCCAGATCACGTTCTCCGCGCTGGGGCAGTCCGCACCGGTGGACGCCAAGGCGGCCTGGGACCCGGACGGAGTCAAGAAGGGCGCCCTGCGCGACTACGCGGCGGAGCGGCTGCCCGACCTGGAGGTCCGCAGCGGTGGCTCGACTTCGGTGGACATCACCCGTAAGGGCATCGACAAGGCCTACGGTGTCCGTCAGCTCTGCGATGCGCTCCGGCTGGAGCTGGGCGACCTGCTCTTCGTCGGCGACCGGCTGGACGTGGCGGGCAACGACTACCCCGTCAAGGCATTGGGCGTGGAGTGTGTGGCCGTGCACAACTGGCAGGACACCGCTGCCTATCTGACCGACCTGCTGGAGACCCTGCCGCGACAGAACGCCCTGAGGCCTGCCTAGGATCGCTGCCGTGTCCCGCCTCATCGCCGACCAGCTCCGCCAGCGCGTCCGCAACCGGGGCGGCGACCCGTTGGTCACCTACTACGACCTGGCCAGAGGCGAGCGTACCGAGCTGTCTGCCACCTCGTTCTCGAACTGGGTCGACAAGACCTCCAACCTGCTGGTCGACGAGCTGGTGCTGGATCCGGGTGCCGTGGTCGAGCTGGAGCTGGCCCGCAGCGCGCCGGGCCACTGGGTCACGTTGGTGCTCGAGCTGGCCGCCTGGCAGGTGGGGGCGATAGTCCGGGTGGGCACGCCGGCTTCGAGATCCGCGGCCGCGGCGGCCGAGCTGCTGGTGCTGGGACCGGACTGGGCCGACCATGACCGCAGCCGGGCCGACGCGGTGCTGGCCTGCAGCCTGCACCCACTCGGGCTCGGCTTCACCACCGCCCTGCCGTCGGACGTGATGGACTTCTCGCTCGAGGTCCGCGGTCAGTCCGACCACCACTCCCCCGGGCCGCGGACCGGTGACGAGCCGGCCTGGGTGGATGCCGAACAACGACTGACCCAGCTCGACCTGGTCGCCGCGGCCGGGGCCGACCGGGGACGCCGGTTGGTCACCGTCACCGATCCGTGGTCGACGGTCCGTGCTGGCCTGCTGACCCCGATCATCTCCGACGGCTCCGCGGTGCTGGTGGTGGGCCACGACCCCGAGCGGATGGCTGAGATCGCGGCCAGCGAGCGGGTCGACCCGACCGGTTGACCCAACCGATCGTGGGCCCGACCTGCTCAGCCGAGCCGGGCGGCCGCGGCCGCGACGAACTCATCCAGGCCGGGGTCGGGGGTCTCGGTGTCGAAGGACAGAACGCTGGTGAGGTCGTAGAACGGGTCGTACTGCGGCCGACCGGTGAGGTTTTGCCAGATCTGCAGGAAACGGTCCGCGGAGTCCTGGCCGAGATGGATGGCCAGGTTGGCGCGGCAGTGGGCGACATCCTCCTCCGGTGGACCGGCGCACGACGAGACCCAGTCGACGACGCCGGTGATGGTGCCGCCGGTCCACAAGACGTTACCCGGGTGGTAGTCCCGGTGCAGGAAGACGCGGTCACCCGCTGGTCGGAGGCCGTAGTAGCAGCCGATCGCGGTCTCCCAGGCTGACCGGTATCTGGTCCACCTCGGCGGCAGGCTCGAGTCCGCCGGCGGGTACGGTGCCCAGTCGCTCAACCGCGGCGACACCGGTAGGGCGTGGATCGTCGGCAGCGCTTCGGCCAGGCGCCGCAGCCAGCTCTCGACGTCGGCGGGGTGCCACACCACATCGCCCTGGAGCGCTGACATGAGCACGGCGGGGGATCCGACCTGCTCGCCGCCGAGGTCGGCGGCCAGCAGCTCAGGAGCAGCCAGAGTGCTGTGCGCCGAGCTGATGAGGCCCAGCACCAGGGCTTCGTTGCCCGGCGCCCAGGGCTCGTCCAGCACCCAGTCCAGCACGTAGCGGCGCAGCACGACCAGCCGCTCGGCACCGTTGGTGGCCCGCAACGTCAGCCGGTGGACCGCTGAGGAGCTGCCGCCTTCGAGCGCTCGCTGGGAGACGACCGAATCACCGGTCTCCGCCTCGACCCACCGCAGCGCCTGCTCGGGCACCGGACCACGGAGGCGGCCGTACAGCTCGGCACCGAGGTCGAAACCGTGCGGGTTGGCGGAGGCGTCGTTCACCCGCCCCAACCTGCCACAGTCTCGCGGGGACCGACCTGACCGACGGCAGGCAGCGCCTGCCCTACCCGTTCTGCGGGAAGACGAGGTTGATCCCGCCGTGGCTGGGGTCGAGCCAGCGGGAGGTGATGACCTTGCCGCGGGTGAAGAAGTTGACGCCCTCGACGCCGTGGGCGTGGCTGTCGCCGAACAGCGAGTTCTTCCAGCCGCCGAACGAGTAGTAGGCCATCGGGACCGGCACGGGCACGTTGATGCCGATCATGCCGACGGTGACCTCGTTGGAGAAGCGGCGGGCTGCGCCTCCGTCGTTGGTGAAGATCGCCACCCCGTTGCCGTACGGGTTGTCGTTGATCAGCTGGACCCCCTCCGCGTAGGTCTCCACCCGGATGACCGACAGCACCGGTCCGAAGATCTCGTCGGTGTAGATCGACATGTCAGTGGTCACGTGGTCGAACAGGGTCGGCCCGACGAAGAAGCCCTCCCCGTCGGCGTCCGGTGCGACCTTGCGTCCGTCCACCACCAAGGTGGCGCCGGCGGCCTCGCCGGCGTCGACGTACCCGGAGACCCGATCACGCGCCACGGCCGTGACCAGCGGCCCCATGTCGCAGCCGCGGCGGCCGTCGCCGGTCCGCAACGTGTCGGTCCGGTCCTTGATCTTCGCCACCAGGGTGTCACCGACATCCCCCACCGCGACCACCGCGGAGATCGCCATGCACCGCTCCCCCGCCGAGCCGTAGCCCGCGTTGACCGCCTGGTCCGCGGCCAGGTCGAGGTCCGCGTCGGGCAGCACCAACATGTGGTTCTTCGCGCCACCCAACGCCTGCACCCGCTTGCCGTGCGCGGTGCCGTTCTCGTAGACGTACCGGGCGATCGGGGTCGACCCGACAAAGGACACCGACTCGATGTCGGGATGGGTCAGCAGCCCGTCGACGGCCACCTTGTCACCGTTGAGCACGTTGAACACGCCGTCGGGCAGGCCAGCCTCCTTCCACAGCTGCGCCATCCACAACGCCGCGGTCGGAACCTTCTCGGACGGCTTCAACACCACCGTGTTCCCGACCGCGATGGCGATCGGTGCGAACCACAACGGCACCATGGCCGGGAAGTTGAACGGGGTGATGATCGCGACCACCCCGAGCGGTTGGCGAACCGAGTGCACGTCCACCCCGGTGGAGGCGTTCTCGGTGAACGCGCCCTTGACCAGGTGCGGCATGCCGCAGGCGAACTCCACCACCTCCTGACCGCGGCTGACCTCCCCGAGCGCGTCCGACAGCACCTTGCCGTGCTCGGACGTGATGATGGCGGCCAGCTCGTCCTTGCGCGCGTTCAGCAGCTCACGAAAGGTGAACAGCACCGCCGTCCGCCGCGTCAGCGAGGTGTCCCGCCAACCGGGGAACGCCGCCCTGCCCGCGGCCACCACCTCCAGGACGTCCTCAGCCGAGGCCAGCGCCAGCTGGGCGCTCACCTCCCCCGTCGCCGGGTCGGTGACGTCGCTGAAGGTACTGCCCGCACCCTCGAAGGGGGCACCGTTCTTCCAGTGGTAGAGCGTGGTCGCCATGATGACTCCTAACCTGGTCCGTCGGGGACGAGCGGGTGGATGTGCACAGCCACACCCTTTCCTCGGATCGACACCCGCTACAGAGGATGTGGATCCGACAATAGGGTGTGGCTGCTCGAACTGAGGCGGGCCATCTGCACCGCCACCTTCTCTCCGGTCCGGACGGCCTGTACGCCGGCCTCGCAGACCGCGACGGCGGCGTAGCCGTCCCAGGCGCCGGGACCGTCGACGGTGCCCCGCCGGGCGGCGTCGACCCAGCGCTGCAGCTCGGTGTCGTAGGCCGCTCCGAAACGCTGCACGAAGCCGGGGGTGATGGTGCCACCCCAACGGCCGTCGGTGGTCCTGACCACCAGGTTCTGGTCCAGCCCGATGGTGGCGCTGCCCTGCTCGCCCACGACCTCGGTGCGGACCTCGTAGGCCACGCCGGTCCGGACGTAGATCTCGTCGGTGACGATCCGTCCGGATTCGGTCTCGAAGATGACCAGCATCGGGTCGCTCGTACCAACGGGTGCCTTGGAGGTGGCCAGACCCTTGACCACCTGGACGCTGGCGATCTCCTCGTCGAGCAGGAAGCGGGCCACGTCGACCTCGTGCACCACGGAGTCGCGGATCATCATCTCGGAGTCGAAGTGGTCGGGAACGTCGGGGTTGCGGTGGGTGCAGTGCACCATCAACGGGTTACCGAGGCCGCCGTCGAGGATCAGCCGCTTGAGCGCCGCGTACTCGGTGTCGAAGCGCCGCATGAAGCCGACCTGGACCAGCTGCCGACCCAGTGACGCCTCTTTCTGCACGATCCCGTAGGCCGTGTCGATCGAGGTGGTCAGCGGCTTCTCGCAGAGCACCGGGATGCCGCGCTCCAGACAGGCCAGCACCTGCTCCTCGTGAGCCGGGCCAGGAGTGGCGATGACCACGGCGTCCACGTCCTCGGAGTCGATGGCCTCGAAGGGGTCGGTGACCACCCGCGATCCCGGCACGGTGGCCGCGACCTGCGATGCCCGGTCGGGGGAGAAATCGCTGATCACGGCGACGTCGACGCCCCGGGTCCGCTGGGTCAGGCCCGCGACGTGGTAGGCGCCCATGGCGCCCACGCCGAGAACGGCGACCCGGAGGTCCGTCGCTGAAGCGGCGGTCATGTCGCTCCTCCGAAGTCGATGAGGGCTCCGCTGCACGAGCCGAGGTAGGTCCTGGTCCGCTTGGCGATGGGCAGCGGCACCTCGGGGGCGCACGGGTACAGGTCGTGCTCGATGATGCCGTACATCTCCCGGTCGAGGTCTGAGACCGCGTCCAGGATCGGTGGCAGGTCGGGCAGCCCCAGCGGCGCCTCGATCATGGCACCCATCCGGACGGCTTCGGGGAACGAGATGTCCTGGTCGAGCACCTGCGCGATGATCTCCGGGTTGACCTGCTTGAGGTGCAGGTAGCCGATCCGGTCGGGGTACTTCCTGATCAGCCCCAGGCTGTCCCCGCCGTAGTAGGCGACGTGCCCGGTGTCGAGGCAGAGGTTCACGAACTCCGGGTCGGTCGCCTCCACGAACCGTTCGATGTCGGGCTGGTAGCCAACGTGGCTGTCGGCGTGGCTGTGGAACTGGACGTGCAAGCCGTACTCGTCCAGGATCCGCTTCCCGAGCTCGTCGTGGCCGTGAGTCAGCAGGTCCCACTGCTCACCGCTGAGCTCACGGTCCTCCTTGGGGGCGCCGGTCTTGTGGTCGCGCCACGGCTCGGGGATGACCACGATGTGCTTGCCCCCGACCGCCCGGGTCAGCGCGGCCACGTCGGTGACCTGCTTCCAGGTGTAGTCCCAGGCGTCGGCCTGGTGCAGGTGCGAGAAGACGGTCCCGGCCAGCACCTCGAGGCGGTGCTCGTCGAGCAGGTCCTGCAGCTCGTTCGGGTCCGAGGGGAGATAGCCGTACGGCCCGAGCTCGATGTAGCCGTAACCCGCCTCCACCACCTCCCTCAGGAACTGGCTCGCGGGGAGCTGCTCGGGGTCGCTGGCGAACCACACTCCCCAGGAGTCCGGTGCCGTACCGATGGTGATCTTCGATGCCACGAGTTCTCCTGCTGCGTTGCTGGGTGGGTGAAGTCGGCCTCGAGCGCCCTTCGACAGGCTCAGGGGGCGGAGGTGGGGGTGATGAAGAGCTTCTGGGTGGCTTTGTGTTCTTCGTACGTCCTGCGGGCGGCCTGGGTCGAGGACAGGGTGGAGGTCTCGCTGACCGGGACGTCCCACCAGGAGTCGGAGTCGGGGGCGCTGATCAACGGGTCGGTCTCCACGTAGATCAGGGTGGCTCGCTCAGCTGCTCTGGCGACCTTGATGGCGTCGGCGAACTCGCCGGCGGTAGCGGCCCGGATCACGTCGACGCCGAGGCTGGCGGCGTTGGCGGCCAGGTCCACCGGCAGGATGTCGCCGTCCAGGCGGTGCGTCTCCTGGGAGCGGTAGCGGTATCTGGTCCCGAACCGCTGCGAGCCCAGCGACTCCGACAGCGAGCCGATCGAAGCGTAGCCATGGTTCTGCACCAGCACGGTGATGATCTTCAGGCCCTCCTGGACCGCGGTCACCAGCTCGGTCGCCATCATCAGGTACGAGCCGTCGCCGACCATCACGAACACATCCCGGTCCGGACAGGCCAGCTTGACGCCGAGACCGCCAGCCACCTCGTAGCCCATGCAGGAGTAGCCGTACTCCACGTGGTAGCCCTTCGGGTCCCGGGTCCGCCACAGCTTGTGCAGATCGCCCGGCATCGAGCCGGCCGCGCACACCACCACGTCGCACGGGTCGGACAGCTCGTTCACCATGCCGATCACCTCGCCCTGGGTCAACAGCCCGCCGGCGCCGACGTTCGCCTGCGCCGGCCGATAGCTCGACGAGACGGTGGCGTCCCACTCCGCCTGCAGTGTGCTGACCTGCCCGGCGTAGGCCTGGTCGACCCGGTAGTCGGCCAGGGCCACCGTCAACGCCTGCAGAGACTCGCGGGCGTCGGCCACGACGCTGAGCCCGGCCTGTTTGATCGCGTCCAACCCGGCCACGTTGATGTTCACGAACCTGACGTCAGGGTGCTGGAAGGCTGTCCGGCTCGCGGTGGTGAAGTCCGAGTAGCGGGTGCCGATCCCGATCACCAGATCGGCTTCCCGGGCGATGGTGTTTGCCGCGGTGGTGCCGGTGGACCCGATCGCGCCCAGGCACTGCGGGTGGTCGAAGACCAGGGTGCCCTTGCCGGCCTGGGTCTGCCCGACCGGGATGCCCGTCGCCTCGACGAAGGCCGCTAACGCGTCCTGAGCCCTCGAGTAGGTCACGCCGCCACCGGCCACGATGATCGGCCGCGCCGCACTCCGGATGACGGCGACGGCCGCCTCGATGACGGAGCGCTCCGGCAACGGCCGGGCCACGTGCCACACCCGACGCTCGAACAGCCCCACCGGCCAGTCCGCCGACTCGGCCTGCACATCCTGCGGCAGGCAGACGGTCACCGCGCCCGTCTCGACCGGGTCGGTCAGCACCCGCATCGCCGACATCAGCGCCGACGGCAGCTGTTCCGGACGCCAGACCCGGTCGAAGAACCTCGACACCGGCCGGAAGCAGTCGTTGACACTCAGATCGCCGGCGTACGGCTGCTCCAGCTCCTGCAACAACGGCGACGCCGACCGGTCGGCGAACGTGTCCGCCGGCACCAACAGCACCGGCAGCCGGTTGATCGTCGCCAACGCGGCACCGGTCACCATGTTCGTCGCGCCCGGCCCGACGCTGGTGGAGACGACGTAGGTCTGCAGCCGGTTCCTCATCCGCGCAAACGCCACCGCACTGTGCACCATCGCCTGCTCGTTGCGGCCCAGGATGTAAGGGAGGGCGTCGGGTTCGTCGAGCTCGGCCTGCAACAGCGCCTGACCGAAGCCGGCCACATTGCCGTGCCCGAAAATACCGAAACAACCGGCGAACAGCCTCTGCTCCACCCCGTCGGACTCGCTGTACTGCACGCTCAGGAACTTCACCATCGCCTGCGCGACGGTCAGCGTGACCTTCTCAGACATCTCAGCCTTCCTTGTGCGGGGTGGTGAGGCGGGGGTCGACGTCCTGGTCGGCCCAGGTGCTGCGGATCCATCCCTGATCGGGATGGTCGGCGATGAGCCAGGCGCGCTCGTCGCCCGGGCCCGCCATCACGTTCAAGTAGTACATGTCGTGGCCCGGCGCCGCCACGCAGGGCCCGTGCCATCCGTACGGCACCAGCACCGTGTCACGGTCGTGTACCTCTTCCAGGAGGTCGATCGCGTGCCCCGGCGACGACGACGTCCGGTGGAAGCCGAAACCCGGCTCACCGTGGGGCCCCGCGGAGATCTCGAAGTAGTAGATCTCCTCGAGCTCGGACTCGCTCTCGGTGGCCTGGTCGTGCTTGTGTGCCGGGTACGACGACCAGTTGCCGCCGGGAGTGATCACCTCGCAGGCGATGATGGCGCCGGCTTCGAACGCCTCCGGGGTGGCGAAGTTGCGCACCTGTCGGCTGGCCTGGCCGGCGCCCCGCAGCTCCACCGGCACTCCTGCCACCGGCGCGTAGCGGAACGGAAGCACCCGGTCGGTCCGAGCACCGGTCAGCGCGAACCGACCGCCACCGTGCGAGCCGATGGTGGCGTGCGACTGGATCGGTAGGTAGGCGAAGTCGGTGGGGCCGGCGAAGACGTCGGGGCGGCCGTCCAGCCCGATCAACGCGTGGTCGACCTCGACGGTGGCGGATCCCTGCAGCGGCACCACCAGGATCTCGTCGTGCCCGGTGTCGAGGCTGTGGGTCCCGTGGGCGGGCAGGGTCAGCACCCGCAGGCTGCAGTAACCCCAGCCCGCCGACTCCGGGGTGATCGCGAGGTCGTAGTCCTCCGTCGCGGAGACCCCCGCCGGCAGAAACATCGTGGAACTGGGCATGGCGCCTTTCACCGGACCAGCGAGACGGCGGTGTCGACGGCCTTGGCCACGTCGTCGTCGGCCGGGTAGAGCAGCGTCCGGCCCACCACGAGTCCGCGCACCGACGGCAGGGCCAGCGCGGCCGCCCAGGAGGCGTAGGTCTCGTCCGGCGACCCGTCCGGGTCACCGCCGAGCAGCAGGGTGGGCAGGGTGGTGGACTCCATCACCCGCTCCATCTCGTCGACCACGGGGAGCTTCATCCAGGTGTACGCGCTGGAGGCGCCCAGGCCCTGGGCGATGGCCACTGACTTGATCACCGCGTCAGCGCTCAGGTCGTTGACCACCTTGCCCTCTCGGCCACCGACCCGGCTGGACATGAACGGCTCGACCAACGCGATCAGCTCGGCTCGGTTGAGTTCGGTGACGGCGCGACCGCAGGCCTCCAGGGTGGTCACGGTGGTCGGGTCGTCGAGGTCGATCCGGGTCATCATCTTGGCTCCCTCGAAGCCGGCCTCGATGGTGCCCTGCACGTCGAAGCCGGTCTGCCGGTCGTCCATCTCGAACACCGAGCCGGCCAGACCGCCACGGTTGATCGAGGAGAAGACCAGCTTGTCCTCCAGCGCGCCGAGCAGGAGCAGGTCTTCGGCGATGTCGGCAGTGGCGAGCAGACCGTCGACGCCGGGGCGGGACAACGCCTCGAGCAGGCGGCCGAGGAGCTCGGTCCGGTTGGCCATCGCGGTCGGCTGCCCGGCGGCGGCCAGCGCACCCCGGGCAGGGTGGTCGCAGGCGACGATCATCAGGCGGCCATCGGTCCCGAACAGCGGTCGGCGGGAGCGGGCAGCGAGCAGCTTCTTGATCCGCTGCGGCTCGCGGCACCTGATCTCGTTGATCCCGGCGATCGAGGACACGAACTGACCGGTGGTCGCGGTCGAGAGGGTGGCGGTCGAGGTCATCGAGCTCACCGTGCCGAGCCATGGCGAGAGGCGCCGGACGAGCCGGTCGGCTCGAGGTGGGAGGCCATGTGGTCGGCCAGGCCCTGGTTGGGGTCGCCGCCCGCGATCAGTAGGTCGATCTCGGCTTCGGTCGGCATGGCGGTCGAACACTCCAACCGGGAGGCGACGATGGCGCCGGCCGCGTTGGCGGCAGCCAGTGTCCGTTTCAGCGGCCAGCCGGCCAGCAGCCCGTGGGCCAGTGAGCCACCGAAGCCGTCGCCGGCGCCGAGCCCGTTGAGCGGCTTGATCATGATCGGCGGCGACTCCACCCGCTCGGTCCGTGTCTTGGCCAGCACACCCTTCGGGCCCTGCTTGACGACGGCCAGCTCGACGCCGGCGGCCAGCAGGGCATCGGCCGCGCGTTCGGGGTCGGTCTCCCCCACCGCGACCTCGCACTCCTCCCGGTTGCCCACCGCCACCGTCACCTGAGGCAGCACCCGCTGGATCTGCTCGGTGGCGTGTGCCGGGGTTTCCCAGAACATCGGCCGGTAGTCGAGGTCGAGGACGGTGAACTGCTTGCGCGCCCGCGCAGCGAGCACCTCGAAGTGCGACTCACGGCTCGGCTCCTCGCTCAGCCCGGTCACCGACAGCCACATCAGCGCCGTCGCGCGCACGGCGTCGAAGTCGATGTCGGCCGGCGTCACCTGGAGGTCGGGCGCCTTGGGCAAGCGGTAGAAGTACAGCGGGAAGTCGTCAGGCGGGAAGATCTCGCAGAACGTCACCGGAGTCGCGTACTCCAGGTTGGTCACCACGTAGCGGTCGTCGACGTCGAGCGACCGGAGCGCCTGGCGGACGAAGCGGCCGAACGGGTCGTTGCCCACCCCGGTGATGATGGCCGCACGCCGACCCAGGCGCGCCGCAGCTACGGCGACGTTGGCCGTGGTCCCACCGAGGTACTTGCCGAAGGTGGTGACGTCTTCGAGGGGCACCCCGATCTGCTGCGGGTAGATGTCCACCCCGCTGCGACCGAAGGTCAACACTTCGAGCCCACCGGCGCCGGACCGGTCAGCATCGCTCCTCATGACTCCCCTTCGAGATGGTGGCCGACCGACGAGGTGATCCTCGTGCTCTCCTCGACGGTAGGGGCCGGGGGCGGGTCTGTCAACACTTTGTCAGGACAAACTATGCGTCGTCATCGTGACCTGCGCAGACCTACGAGGAACCCGGTCCCCCAGGACAGGTGGGTGGCGGCCAGCACCACCGGCACCCAGGCTCGCGCGGCCGGGCTCAGACCGGACGGGGCGATCAGCCCGCCGGCCAGCACCAGACCGGAGTAGCCGATGGGCGCGGCCAGCGCCAGGGTGGGCAGCCGGCGACCGGTGAGCCACCCGAGCAGACCGATCCCGGTGCCGACCGCGATGCCGGCGACGGCGACGGGCGGCGCGAGGTAGCGCAGCCCCGCGGTCTCGGGGTGGCGGCGGACGACCTCGCGCCGCCACTGCCCCGTCTCGTACATCTGAGCGATGAGCGCCTTCAGCGAGGACCGTGGACGGTAGGTGACCCGCAGGTCGGGTGAGAACCAGATCACCTGCCCGGCGAGTCGAAGGCGGTAGTTGAGCTCCCAGTCCTGGGCCCGGTGCATGGTCTCGTCGAAGCCGCCGACCGCCATGATCGCGTCCTTGCGAAAAGCCCCCAGAAAGACCGTGTCGGCCGGCCCGGGTGGTGAGCTCTCCAGATGGAACGTGGAGCCACCCAGCCCCAGCCTGGTCGAGTAGGCCGAGGCCACGGCCTGCTCGAAGGCGGTCTGACCCTGCGCATCCATCACCCCACCGACGTTGGCTGCGCCGGTGGTCTGGAGCAGCTCCACGGCCCGGGCGATGTAGCCGTCGGCCAGCTCGCCGTGCCCGTCCACCCGGACGATGATGTCGAAGCGGGCAGCGGCGATGGCCAGGTTGAGCGCATGGGGTGTGCGGCCCGCCGGGTTCATCACCACCCGCAACCGTGGATCGGCCGCCGTCAGCTCACGGGCGATCTCCAGGGTCCGATCCTTGCTCGGTCCGATCGCCATGATGACCTCGAGCTCGCCGAGGTAGTCCTGGTCGAGGACCCGGCGCACTGACCGGTCGAGATGACGCTCCTCGTTGAGCACCGGCATCACCACACTGACGCCGGGGGACGGCGTGGGGGGTCGGTCGGTGGTGGTCATCGGGTCATTCTGCCCTGAAGCGACCGAACAGGAATGTCGAGAACGCGCGGCGTGCGCCTAACGCGCGGAGCACACGTTGTCGAGGTCGTCGGTCCCTGGTGCCGTCTTGGCCTTCTTCACGGCCTGAGGCGTGGCCTTCTTGGTGGCTGAGCGCGTGCTGCTCGAGGTCGGCTGCGTGGTGGGGGCCACACTCGGCTCGGTCTTGGGCAGGTCCGCCGCCTCGGCCGCGTCGATCTTGGCCGCCACCAACCGGTGGACCAGGGCGAAGTCCGGGTCGCCGGAGTGGATCAGCGGCGGCACGAAGGCCAGGCTGGCGATCGGCTTGGACTTGGCTTTGAGCGCCAGGTCCATCATCGTGTTCAGCGTGGAGGTGGGGATGTTGGTCTCCATGATCTCCTTGCCGGCCGCCGCGATCTTGTTGAACTTGGTCAGCACGGTCACCGGGTCGAGCTGGTTGAGCATGGCGCTCATCACGCATTTCTGCCGAGCGATCCGGGCGTAGTCGGAGTCACTGGAGCGGGAGCGGGCGAACCACAGCGCGTGGTAGCCGTCGAGGTGCTGGTTCTTGCCGGCCTCGACGTAGCCGTAGATCGGGTGGGTCGGCCCACCGCCGATGGGCAGCCGCTTGGTGATGTCCAGGTTGATGCCGCCCACCGCGTCGACCAGGGCCTGGAACCCCTTGAGGTCCACCAGCACGTAGTAGTTGATCTTCAACCCGGTGGCTCCCTCGATCGCCTCCGCGGTCGCCTGTGCGCCGGGGTTCTTCACTCCGGGGTACAGCTCCCGGTGGCTGGTCGCGTAGGTGTAGACGGCGTTCAGCATGCAGGAGTGGTCCTTGCAGCCGTAGCCCCTGGGGTACGTCTCGTGCAGCGGGGACGACTCGGGGAACGGCACGTCCTCCATGTTGCGTGGCAGGCTGAAGAGGACCGTCCGTCCGGTCTCGGCGTCGACGCTGGCCACGGTCATGCTGTCCGGCCGGAGCCCGGTGCGACCCTTGCCGGCGTCGCCGCCCATCAGCAGGATGTTGTAGCGGCCGTCCTTCGCCTTGGTGTCTCCGCCACCGGAGAACACCGTGGCCATCAGGTCGTGCTGCGCCGAGACGATGGTGGCCGAGGCCACCAGACCGCCGACCACGGTGAAGGTCAGCACGGTGGTGAGGAGAGCGAACCCGAGACGGTGCTTCCGGGCCAGCTCGGGCGGCCGGGAGATCCGCCAGGCGTCCAGCAGCAGCACACCCCAGCCCACCCCCAGGACGACCAGGGTGACTTGGACGACGCGCAGAGTGGGACCGAAGGTGGCGAGGGCGACAGCACCACTGCGCCAGAGGAGAGCCAGCAGACCCACGACCACCAGCAGGGCCAGCACCGCGAGCCAGACCCGCAGGGCGATCCGTCCGAGGCGTTTGTTGCCGGCGGCCATCTGGGCCGAGCCGGGCAGCAGCAACGTCATGCCCAGGAAGGTCAGGCCGCGTCGCAGCTTGATCCGGTCGCTGTCGCGGACGGTGACCCGCGGAGACGTCGGGAACTGCGCTGAGGAGGGGGCTGGGGAGTCGTCCGCGACGCTACTCGACACCTGGAAGCCTTTCGTTCTGCGCTCGTGCTGCCAAGCGGGGGAAGGAATCTCGGCAGAGATTGCGGACAGTATGTCCTCTGGATCGGGACGCGAGAGCCGTGCCACGCCGAGGTCCTGACGCCAATCTGGCGGTAATCTCTTGGGGTATGGCTCCTGCGCGCGACGATGATCTCGACTGGCTCTACGGTCGAGCACCCAAGCCCGCCCCCGATCCCGAGCACACCCGGGTGCTGTCGCCGATGCCGGGCGACGCCCCGAACCGGCAGGCCCCGCGGCCCGGTCTGGCGCCTGGTCCCGACGCCACCGCAGTCCAGCCGGCCGTGGTTCCGCGGCCGCAGGGCCACCCCGACTCACCGGCCCACGACGACGCCGACGGTCGCGCTCCGGTGCCGGGGCCGCAGCCGGGCGGACCTCCTCCGCGTGGTCCGGGTGGGCCCCTCGGACCGGGACGCGGGGGCGGCGGGAAGCCTGACCGGGCGCCCAGGACGCCGCATCCCGTGCGCAACACCTTCCGGGTGCTGGCGATCGCCCTGCTGGTGTTCATCGTCGGCCTGGTCGGCATCCCCGCGTACGCCTGGAGCCAGGTGCAGCGCGTGGACGAGGCCCCGGCAGGCGACCGGCCGGCCGACCAGCCCGGCACCACCTTCCTGCTGGTCGGTTCGGACTCACGCGCCGGTCTGACCAAGGCCGAGCGGAAGAAGCTGGGGACCGGGAACGCAGCCGGCCAACGCACCGACACCATCATGGTGCTGTACATCCCGCCGGGCGGGAAGCCGGCGCTGATCTCCATCCCTCGCGACTCCTACGTGCCGATCCCGAAACACGGCAAGAACAAGATCAACACGGCCTTCGCCTTCGGGGGAGCCAAGCTGTTGGTGCAGACGGTCGAGCAGGACACCGGGCTGCGGATCGACGGATACCTCGAGGTCGGCTTCGGCGGGTTCGTCAACGTGATCGACTCGGTCGGCGGGATCGAGATGTGCCTGCCGAAAGCGATCAAGGACAAGGACAGCCATATCGACCTGCCCAAGGGCTGCCAGACGTTGGACGGCACGAATGCGCTCGGATACGTCCGGATGCGCCACGCCGACCCGCTGGGCGACCTGGGCCGGGTGCAGCGGCAACGGGCCATGTTGGCCGCAGTGGCGAAGAAGGGGGTCTCGGTGAGCTCGATCCTGAACCCGGTGCGCTACTGGGGGCTCAGCACCTCGACCGCGCACGCGTTGACGCTGGGTGACAAGACCAGCTTCTTCGACATGGTCCGGCTCGCGCTCGCCATGAAGAAGGTGTCCGGCGACCAGGGCCTCACCCTGACCGTCCCGGTGTCGAACCCGAACGCCAGCACCCCGGCCGGCTCGTCGGTGCTCTGGGACGAGGAGCAGGCCAAGAAGATGTTCTCCGACATCGCTCGCGGGGACACCTCGGGGCTGGCCAAGTACGCGAAGTAGCGGCGGCGGGTGTTCCGTCGGCTCGACCTGATATATCTGACCGACATCATGGTGAGCCATTCCGCACCCGACCCGCGCATCGCGGAGGTCACGGCCGCAGCACGTACGGCGGGCGTCCGACTGGTCCGGTTCGAGTACTGCGACGTCAGCGGCGTCGCGCGTGCCAAGGCGGTGCACGTCGACCAGCTCGCCCACAAGCTCGTCGAAGGGGTCGGACTCACCCGGGCCCAGATGGCGATCGACCTGCTCGATCAGGTGGTGCCGGTCGAGGGGATGGAGCCGGTCGGTGAGATCCGACTGGTGGCTGACCTGAACACGTTCACCGCCCTGCCCTGGTCACCGGGCAGCGGCAGCGTGCTGTGCGATCAGCTCGATCACGACCGGACCGACTGGGGCGCCTGCCCACGCTCGTTCCTGCGCCGGGTGCTGGACCGCGCAACGGCTCTGGGCATCACGGTGCAGGCCACCTTCGAGAACGAGTACTACCTGGCCACCGAGGTGGACGGGCGCCACCTCCCGTACGACGCGGTGGGCCACTCCCCCGTCTACAGCGTGATCGGCCACGATCACGGGGCCGCGGTCATGCTGGAGACCGTCGAGGCGCTGACCTCCCAGGGCATCCATGTCGAGCAGGCCGTCAACGAGTACGGCCCGGGCCAGCGCGAGATCTCGGTCCGGCACACCGACGCGCTGGGCGCCGCCGATCAGCAGCTGAAGTTCCGGGACACCGTGCGTGGGGTCGCGGCCCGGCACGGTCTGCTCGCCTCATTCGCGGCGAAACCGTACCCCGACGAGATCGGCAGCGGCGCGCACGTGCACCTCAGCCTCTGGAACACCGAAGGGACCCGCAGTCTGCTCTACGACCCGGCTGCCAAGGGCGGACTCTCGACCATGGGACGACAGTTCATCGCCGGAGTGGCCGAGCACCTACCCGCCCTGACCGCCCTGACCGTGCCGAGCTACAACTCGTTCCGTCGACTGGTGCCGAGCGCCTGGGCGTCCTCGACGACGGCCTGGGGGTTCGACAACCGGGAGGCGGCGCTGCGGATCGCGTCACCGTTCTACCGGCGCGAGGAGCAGACCTACAACCTCGAGTACAAGGTGTCCGACCCGAGCGCCAACCCGTACCTGTCGCTGGGCGCAATGATCGCCTGCGGGCTCGACGGCATCGAGCGGGACCTCGATCCGGGTGAGCCGAGCGAGCACGACCCGGCGCGGATGTCGGCCGAGGAGCGTCGGCGCGGAAAGGTTCGGCCGTTGCCCTCATCGATGGCTGCGGCGCTCGACCTCCTGGCCGCCGACCTCGTCTTGACGGATGCGCTCGGGCCGCTGTTGTCTCGGTGCTACCTCGCGGTACGGCGTTCGGAACAGGCGGCGTTTGCGGCCCACGACGTCGACTTCGAGATCCGACATCACTTCCACCGGTTCTGACGTGACTGTCCGGGGCGGGGCGTGGTCATGACCGCCGTCGTCGACCTGGCTGACGTAGCGGTGGTGGACAACCACTGCCACTCGGTCCTCCGGGACCAGACTGTCGACCTGGAGCGCTGGCGGGGGCTGTTCACGGAGTCACCGGATCCCCACACCCGGGCGGTCGACGTGGCCAGCACGGCGTTCTACCAGCGGCTGATCACCGAGCTGGCGGGGTTCCACGGGGTCGAGGCGACCGAGCAGGCGGTGCTGGCTGCGCGGGCCGGCGTCGACCCGAGCGCACTCACCGGCCGGCTGCTGGCTGACGCGAACATCGAGGCCCTGGTGGTCGACACCGGCTTCCCGGACCCGCGGGTCGCACTGAGCGTGGCTGAGCTCGCCGAGGCCGCCGACTGCCGGTCGGCCCCGCTGCTGCGACTCGAGTTGACCTTCCAGCGTCTGGTCGCGAGCTGCACGACGTACGACGAGCTGTTCGAGGCGGTACGTGACGAGCTGACCGACGCCCGTGGCCGGGGCTGGTCGGGCTGGAAGACGGTGGTCGCCTACCGGACCGGGCTGGGCATCCGGCGCTGGGACCGCTACGACGCCCGGATGGCGTTCACCGCCGCCCGGACCGAGGTGGCCGCGACGGGCGGCGTCCGGCTCGGCTACAAGCCGCTGCTCGACGAGCTGCTGCACCTGGCGTTCACCATCGCTGCCGCGGAGGAGCTGCCGGTCCAGGCACACGTCGGCTACGGCGACCCGGACGCGGACCTCCGGCTGGCCAACCCGCTGCTGCTGCGCGAGGTGTTCGAGGAGCCGGCCTACCGAGGGATGCCGCTGGTGCTACTGCACGGCTGTTGGCCGTACGTACGAGAGGGTGCCTACCTGGCGGCGGTCTACGGCAACGCCTGGCTCGATCTCTCCTACGCCATCCCTTTCCTGTCGCGTGGCGAGCTGCGGCGGATGACCCGGGCGGCACTGGGCACGGCCCCGTCGAGCCGGCTGATGTACAGCTCTGACGGCGCCCACGTACCGGAGCTGCACTGGATGGGCGCGCACGACGGGCGGCGGCTGATCGGAGAGTCGCTGGCCGAGCTGGTGGCCGACGGGGACCTGACCGGTGACCAGGCCCGGCTGACGGGTGAGCAGGTGCTGCGGAACAACGCGCTGACGCTCTACGGCCTGGTGGCAGTCGATCGGAGTCGGTGGCCAGGCGATGGTCACCACCCCCGACTGGGCACTAATCCTGCGGTTTGGGCGGCATGTCGCGGCGACGTTCTCGCGCGGGGAGAGCACCCTGCTAAACCTGACTGAGTGAGTGGGGACGCAAGCACACCTTCGGTGGCTGAGAGTCATCTCGACCAGCTGGCCCGCGTGTACAGCCCGCTGACGTGGGATGTCTACGCCGAGCTGGACGTCAGTCTCGATCCGCGCGGCCCCGACGTCCTCCTCCAGCGAGCAGCCGAGTTCCTGGTCCCGGGCTCGACAGTGCTCGACGCCGGCTGCCGGGACGCGGCGCACCTGATCCGGCTGGTCCGAGGGCGCGCGGTCACCGGGATCGGGATCGACCCCGTCGCGCGTCATGTCCAGCGGGCGAGGTCGGCGATCGACTCAGCGGGTCTGCGATCCCAGATCTCGATCCGGCAGCACACGATGGAGGAAGCGCCCAGCCTCGGCAGCGAGTTCGACCTGATCTGGTGTCGTGATGTGCTCGAACAGGTCGCGGACCTGACCGGGGCTCTCCGCGGTGTGGCGGAGGTGTTGAAACCGCGGGGACGGATGATCGTGTTCACGACCACCTCGACCGAGCTCCTGCAACCAGGCGACTCTTCGCTGCTCAACCACCACCTGGGAAACGTGGCCGCCAACCTCGTCGAGGCCAACCTCGAGGCTGCGTTCGCGGTCGCCGGCCTGGAGGTGGAGGACAGGGACGTCATCGGCACGGAATGGCGGGAGCATGCCGAGGAGCGGACCCATCCGGTGTCGATCGCTCTGCTCCGGCTCGCGCGACTCCGCCGGACCCGCGAGTCGGCGGTGGCTCGGCACGGCACGGAGGTGTACCAGCACGTCGAGGCCAACCTGCACTGGGAGCTGTTCCAGTTCCTCGGCAAGCTGCGACCGACGGTCTACGTGTTGCGCCGGGAGTCACCGAAGCCAGCCGCCGGGGCCGGATAGGGGACGCGACACGCCGCCCAAACCGCCGGATCAGTGCCTAGTCGCGGGGGGTGGCGGCGCTCAGGGACGACAGCAGGAAGTCGCGGACTGTGGCGTTGAACAGGTCTCGTTCCTCGGTCTGGGGTGAGTGACCCGAGCGCTCGAACACCACGAGCTGTGCGCCGGGGATCAGGGCGGCGATGGTCTCCGAGGCGGAGACCGGAGTCACCCAGTCGGCGCGGCCGACGGTGACCAGGGTCGGGCAGCTGATCGACGGCAACCGCGGCTTCAGGTCGTAGGTCGGCATGTTGTGCTGGAAGCACCAGTTGTGCGCCTCGTGCCGGTAGATGCCCGCTTCCACCGCCGCCGCAGACTTCTCGGCGTCGTAGTCGAAGTCGTACAGCGGGATCAGCTCGGCCCACAGCGCCTTGAGCTCGGCGTCGTCACGGACCCGACCACCCCAGTAGCGGTCGAAGTGGTCCCAGTCGATCTCGACCCGGTCCTGGTGTCGTGCGTTGTCGTAGGCCAGTGCCAGGTTGGACGAGTCGGCCGAGGTGTCCCGTAACACGATCGCCCGCACCCGGTCCGGATAGGCCAGGGCGTACTCCAGAGCGATGAACCCGCCGTAGGAACCGCCCGCCACCACGCACTGCTCGGCACCCGCCCAGTCGCGCAGGGCGTCCACGTCGGCGGCCCACTGGGCGTGCGAGTAGGGCGGGACCGCCTCGCTGCGTCCGCAGCCGCGGGCGTCGAAGACCAGCACCCGGAACACGTCGCTCAGCGGCCCGAAGGTCGATCGGGGCTCGGCCATCGAGCCGATGCCTCCCCCGCCGTGGTGGGCGATCAGCAGCGGTGCCCCCTCCGGGCCGAGGACGTCCACCTCCAGCTCTGCTCCGTTGATCGCTATCCGCATGTCTGCTCCTTCGTTGCTCCGTGGTTGCTTCTCGTCACCTCACACAGGCCGACACGCCGCCAAAACCGCAGGATCAGTGCCTACTCGGCCAGATGTGACCCAGGGCACGCAGCACGTTCCCGCCCAGCACAGCCCGGATGTCGTCGTCGTCCCAGCCGTGGGACACCAGCCAGCCGCAGATGTTGGCGAAGTTCTCCGTCGGGTTCTCCAGCCCGTCGACGTAGGCCACCCGCTCGTGCGGCGGCGCGGCCGCGGTCGCGCCACTCAGCAGTGCGGCGAACACGGTGTGCAGCCCGACGTGGTCGCCGTACAGCGTGTCGGGACCGAAGGCCACGTGCTCGAGACCGACCAGCTCCACGCAGTACTCGAAGTGATCCATCACCGACGCGATCGAGTGCCTCGGGTGCGCGGTGGAGATGGTGGTGTGCGGTGCGGCAGAGATGCCGATCACGCCGCCGGTGCTCGCGACGGCCTGCAGCACCTCGTCCGGCATCATCCGCGGGATGTCCCACACCGCCCGCGCTCCGCCGTGGGTCAGCAGCACCGGCGCGTCGCTGACCGCGCAGACGTCCAGGGCGGTCTGGGCCGAGGAGTGGGCGATGTCGACGGCGAGGCCGAGCTGGTTCATCCGGGTCACCGCCCGGCGCCCGAACGTGGTCAGACCACCGTCGCGAGGTTCGGCCAGTCCGCTGCCCAGGGCGTTGGAGTCGGAGTAGGCGACGCCGATCTGGCGCAGGCCTAGTCCGTAGAGCACGTCCAGCCGGTCGATCTCGTTCTCGATCGGGGTGGCCGCCTCGAGCCCGAGGACCAAGCCGACATGCCCTTCCCGGTGCACGCGCTCGATGTCGGCCAGGTCGTGCACCAACTCGACGTGCTGCTGGTGAGCGAGGTCGGCCCGCCGCATGCCCAGGTCGGTCACCACGTCGTCCCAGCGCCACGGCGCCTGCCCGGTGACGCACGCGGTGCCGTCCATCAGGTTGTCGAACACGACAGTCATGCCGGACGCGGCCAACCCGGCGTACGCGGTGTGCTGGCGTCCGGTCCGGTTGTACGCCGGGGTGTCAGCCATGTCAGCAGGGAAGCGCACCGGGTGGTCGTGCAGGCTGATCACCACGCTGTCGGCGAGCAGCCGTTTCGCCCGATCGCTCTGCTCGGACGTCAACCCCGCCTCATACGGCGGCACCCGAGCGAACTCGGGCGCCAGCGGGAACGGCAGCGCCAGGGGCGGGTCGAGATAGCTGTACGCCTCGTAGGCCTCAGAAGATGCCATGGCCGCCGTCGATCGCGATCGTCTGACCGGTCACCCAGGACGAGGCCTCGCTGGTGAAGAACCGGACACCGTTGGCGATGTCGCCCGGGACTCCCAGCCGGCGGACGGCGATGCCCGCCACCAGGGCGGTCTGGCCGGCCTCGCCGTAGCCCTCCCACTGCCGTTGCGTGGTCGGGTTGGAGAGCACGAAACCCGGCGCGATGCAGTTGACGGTGATCCCGAACCGGCCGAGCTCGTGCGCCACCTGCCTGGTGAGGCCGATCTGACCCGCTTTGGCGCTGGCGTACGCCTGGATACCGGTCAGGCTGACACTGCGTCCGGCGCCGGAGGAGATGTTGACGATCCGGCCCCATCCGCGGGCCTTCATGCCGGAAACCACCGCTCGGGTGCAGACGAAGGTGCTGGTCAGGTTGGCGTCCACCACCTCGCGCCAGTCAGCGTCGGTGACCTCCTCGAGCGGTTGACCCGTCTGACCACTCACACCGCCGGCGTTGTTGACCAGTACGTCGACCGGTCCGATCCGATGCACGAAAGCCTCCACCGCGACCGAGTCGGTGACGTCCAGCTGATCGACCCCGGGGCCGGCCAGCCGGTCGACGCCGTGCACGGTTGCCCCCTCGTCGGACAGCATCGCCGCGATCGCCGCACCGATGCCGTGCGCCGTACCGGTGACCAGGGCGACCCGACCCTCCAGCCCGCTCACCGCTGCTCGCCTCCGGCGGCCGGGGTGGGCGGCTGCCCCTCGACAGGCTCCGGGCGCGACAGGATGCGCTCGACGGTCGCGGCCAGGGCCAGCAGCGCGGCGTCGGCACCGTGACGTCCGGCCAGCTGGATCCCCACCGGCAACCCATAGGACTTTCCCGCCGGGAGAGAAACCGCAGGCTGGCCCGTCAGGTTGGCCGACATGGAGAACAGTCCCTCCACCTCACCCTCCGGCGAGTCCAGCACCGGCGTGCCCGCCGGTGCCACGAACGCGACGGTCGGCCCGAGCAGCGCGTCCAACCCGTCGAGGACGGCATCGGCCGCCGGCCGCAGCTGGAGTCGGCGTGCCAGTGCCGCCCGGTAGGTCGCCTCGTCCACCTCCGCACCCATCCGCAGCAGCCGGTCGGTGTCCGGCCCGAACCAGCCCGGGTCCGCCTCGGCCAGCGACCCGTGCTCCTGCCACGCCTCGTACAAGATGATCGGCTCGAACGTCTCGTGCATCGCCCGCAACGGCGCCCCGTCCACCTCGACCAGCGTCACCCCGGCCTGTCGCAGCCGCTCGATGGCGTGCTGGACGGCCGACCGCACCCCCGGCCGCACCCGCGGGTCAGCCAGCTCGTCCACCAGTACTCCGATCCGCACCCGCTCCGGGTCGGGCACCTCGAGCACTGGGACGTCCCCGATCACCGCGACCACGGCCGCCGCGCTCGCGACGTCCACCGCCAGCACCCCGACGTGGTCCAGCGAGGGCGACAGTGCCTGCACCCCCTCGTTCGGTACGATCCCGAAGCTCGGCTTGAAGCCGACACACCCCACGTAGGACGCCGGAATCCGGATCGAACCGCCCGTGTCGGTCCCGATCGCCGCCGGGCAGACGCCGGCGGCCACCAGGGCCGCCGACCCACCGCTCGAGCCGCCGGCCGTGCGCCCGGGGTCGACCGGGTTGCGCGCCTCGGGCAGGTCCGGGTGCGGCGCTCCGGCCGCGTACTCCAGCAGTGACGAGGTGGCGAAGACGTCAGCGGCGGCCGCCCGCAGCCGGCTGACCACGGCCCCGTCCACCGTCGACGGAGGGCCCGCCATCGCCCGCGGGTTGCCGTTGCCCCGTGGTACTCCGGCCACGTCGATCATGTCCTTGACCGCCACCGGCATGCCCAGCAACGAACCGGCGGCAGCCCGCGCGGGTGCCGGCAGTGCTCGGACCACGGCGTTCAGGGGGCGACCGACACGCTCGAGTCGCTCGTAGGCCGACAGCAGGTCGAGATTGGCTACCTCGCAGGTGCGCTCGCCCCGCTCCACGGCGTGGATCAGCTCGACCACATAGCCGGTCAGCGGACCGGCCAGTCCGGCCAGGTCGTCGACCTCGGTGAGGCGGTGCCGGACCATCAGGTCGCGGTAGACCCCGGTGTGGCTCTTGGCACTGGCCCGGTTGAAGGTGACCAGCCGGTCGAGCGAACCCTCGAGATCGTCGGGGTCGAACCCGTCGAACGGCTCCGGTCGTACCGGCGCCTGGGCCAGCACCTCTCGAGCCAGGCCCAGCATCAGGGGGCGGTACCCCGGCGAGCCCAGGGCTTCGGCGATGGACAGATCAGAGGTGGCGGTGGCGAACAGCATCGCGCCGTACGCCTCCTTGCTCCACAGGTAACCCGCGATGTTGTCGGTGGCCTCCGCCCACGGCAGGGCCGCGACCAGCTCGCGCACCCGGTCGGTCACCGGCCCGCCGGGTTCACCGATCCTGAAGGTCGCCACGTTGCCCTGCATGACCACGCCCGGTGACAGGTAGTCGGCGCCGAAGTTCACGAACCCGACCACGACCCGCTCCCCTCCGACCGCGGCAGCCAGCACGTCGGCCGTGAAACCGTTCTGCAGCGAGAGCACGAATCCGTCGGGCGCCAGCCGATCCCTCAGCAGCCTCGCAGCGCTCTCCGTGTGGTGGGACTTCACGGCGACGATGGCCCGTTCGACCGAGTCCGGCAAGCCGTCAGGGAGGACGGCCGTGGCGGGCACGGAGAACTCCTCGACCGGACCGGTGATGCGCAACCCGTGGGCGTTCATCGCGTCGACGTGGTCGGCGTCCAGGTCACACAGGAGGACGTCGTGGCCGTCGCGGATCATCCGCGCCGCGACAGTCCCGCCGATGGCGCCAGCCCCGATCACCACAACCCTCACGCCAGGCAGCATGGCACCCGCCTCGGACAGTTCCGAGACCGGCTCCGACCTCCGGGTTGCTGAAACATGTTCGTAACGGTTATGTGACATGTCGCTGGGATATCAGGAATACGGTACGACCTGTAGTCCTCATCCCCTGTCTCGGAGGCCCCCCTTGCGCAAGCCCCTGGTCGTCCTGGCCGCAGCGGTCCTCGTCGCCGCTGCCGCCTGTAGCAACAACGGTCCCACCACCACCACCGGCAGTGCCGCGGCCACCAGTGGCAACCTCACCATCGTCCGCGCGGGCGACTCGGTGTCCATGGACAACACCATGGTCTTCAGCAACAACTCGATCTGGGTCTTCCAGCAGATGTTGGAGTCGTTGTACGAGGTCAGCCCCGACGGCAAGAGCGTCCAGCCGTCGCTCGCCGAGAGCAACACCGTTTCGGCCGACAAGCTGACCTGGACGTTCAAGCTGAAGCAGGGGGTGAAGTTCAGCAACGGCCAGGACATGACCTCGGCCGACGTGAAGTTCTCCCTGGACAAGGCCCGCGCCACCAAGGGCGGCTGGGAGTTCCTCGACGTGGCCATCAAGTCGGTGACGGCGCCGGACCCGGCAACCGTGGTGATCACGACCAAGTACAAGTGGGCCCCGCTGCTGGCCGACCTGGCCAACTTCAGCAACGCGATCCTGCCCAAGGACTATGCCGGCAAGACACACGACGAGTTCTACAAAGCGCCGATCGGGACCGGTCCGTTCGTCTGGGACCACTGGACCAAGGGCGCCGAGCTCAAGCTGGTCAAGAACCCGACCTACTGGGACGCCGGCAAGCCGGCCCTGGACAGCGTGACGTGGAAGACCGTGCCGGACGACAACGCTCGCAGCGTCCAGCTGCAGGGCGGTCAGGCGCAGATCAACGAGGCGCCGCCGTTCTCCAGCGTCCAGCAGCTGCAGGGCCAGCCGAACGTGAAGGTGACGCTCTTTCCCAGCACCCGGACCGACTACGTGATGATGAACCAGAACGAGAAGCCCTACGACGACGTGCACGTCCGCCGCGCGATCTCGTACGCCATCGACCGCGAGGCACTGGTCAAGACGTTGCTGTTCGGCAACGGCACGCCGGCCAACTCATTCCTGATGCCCAACGTGCCGTTCTACGACAAGACCACACCCGGCATCAGCTACGACATGGCCAAGGCCAAGGCGGAGCTGGCCAAGTCCTCGGTGCCGCAGGGCTTCGACACCACGTTCCTGTCCTCGTCCGGTGACTCCACCGACCAGGCGCTGGCGCAGGTGCTGCAGTCCGCGCTCAAGGAGCTCGGCATCACGGTGAAGATCCAGAACGTCGACCCGAGCGCGCTGAGCGACCTGCAGCACAACCAGAAGTACCAGATCAGCCACTCCTACTGGACGATGGACATCGCCGACCCGGACGAGCTCGTGACCTTTGCCGTCGACCCCTCAGCGGGCAGCAAGTCGTTCTACACGGGCTACAACAACGCCCAGGTGGTCGCGGACACCAAGAAGGCGCAACAGACCTTCGACACCGCCGGCCGGCAGACCCTGTACAGCGCGATCCAGAAGCAGGCAGCAGAGGACGCGTTCCTCGGCTTCCTCTACTACTCGCCGTTCAGCTACTCCTTCAGCACCAAGGTGGAGGGTTTCCAGGTCTACCCGACCGGCAACTACCACCTGGAAGACGTGAAGCTGACGCAGTGAGGCATCTCAGCTACGTGCTGCGTCGGCTGGTGGCGATGGTGCCGGTGATGTTCGGCGTGACGCTGATCGTGTTCTTCATGATCCACCTGGTCCCGGGTGACCCGGCCCGGACACTGCTGGGCACCCGGGCCACCGACGAGTCGGTGGCTGCCCTGCACCAGGCGTTCGGGCTGGACCAGCCGGTCTGGAAGCAGTACCTCGACTTCCTCGGTCGGCTGGTGCACGGCGACCTCGGGCGCTCCTTCTTCTACGACACCGACGTCAGCGAGCTGGTGGCCTCCCGGCTGTCGGCCACGATCTGGCTGCTGGTGGCGGCGACGATCCTGTCGCTGGCCATCAGCGTGCCGTTGGCGGTGCTGGCCGCGAGCAAGCGGGGGACGGTTGTCGACCAGGTGATCCGGGCGGTCCCGCTGCTCGGCCTGGGCATGCCGGGCTTCTGGGTGGGCATCATGCTCGTGCTGCTCTTCGGACTCAAGCTGAGGCTCTTCCCGGTGGCGGGCTTCGGCACCACGCCGGCCCAGCACGTGGCCTCGATCGTGCTGCCGGGCCTCACCGTGGCGCTGGCCCTCACCCCGATCCTGATCCGCAGCCTGCGGACGTCGATGATCGCGGTGCTGGACAGCGACTACGTGGTGACCGCGCGGGCCAAGGGGCTCAGCCACCGCCGGGTGATCACCGGTCACACGCTGCGCAACGCAGCGGTGTCGTCCATCACCGTGCTCGGCGTCAACATCGCGTATCTGGTGGGCAGCACCCTGGTGGTCGAGCGGGTCTTCGCCCTGCCCGGCATGGGCACGCTGATGCTCGACTCGATCTTCAACCGGGATTTTCCCGTCGTCCAGGGGGTCACCCTCGTGTTTGCCGTGATGGTCGTCGTCATCAACCTGTTGACCGATGTGACCCACGGTCTGCTCGACCCGCGAGTGGAGCTCGCGTGACCGCCGTCGCCACGGCGACCCAGCCACGGTCGGTGTCGCGCCGGGCGTCGTTCCGCCTCAACCCCACGCTGATCGCCGGCCTCACGCTGCTCGGTCTGATCGTGCTCGCCGCGATCTGCGCTCCGCTGCTGACGCCGTGGGACCCGATCCAGCAGGACCTCACCAAGTCCCTCGCCGCGCCGGGCAACGGGCACCTGCTCGGCACCGACCAGCTGGGTCGCGACGTCTTCACCCGGCTGCTCTACGGCGCCCGGGTCGACCTGCGGGTCGGCGCGCTCGCCGTACTGTTCCCGTTCGTCATCGGCGGGACGCTCGGGCTGTTGGCCGGCTGGTTCGGCGGCTGGTTCGACGCCGTCCTGATGCGGATCGTCGACATCGTGGTGGCGTTCCCGTTCTTCGTGCTGGTCATCGCACTGGTCTTCGCGCTGGGCTCGGGCACGTCGAGCATCTACATCGCGATCACGCTCGTCGGCTGGGTGGCCTACGCCCGGATCGTCCGCAGCGAGGTGCAGCTGGCCAAGGAGCAGGAGTACGCCATCGCCGCCCGCGCGAGTGGGCTGCCGACGTACCGGATCCTGCTGCGACACCTGGTACCCAACGTGATCCTGCAGGCGTTCGTGTTCTCCATGAGCGACATCGTGCTGTCCATCCTGGCCATCGTCACGCTCGGATACCTCGGGCTCGGGGTGCCGCCACCCACGCCGGACTGGGGCTCGATGATCCTGGAGGGCCAGGGTTTCATCCTGACCAAGTGGTATCTGGCCGCCGTCCCCGGTCTGGCCGTGGTCATCACCGGTTTGTCCCTGGCTCTGATTGGTGACGGCTTCGTGCAGCGGAGCGGACGCCGATGAGCTCGGACCTGTCGCGGAGCGGCGCTGGGACGCCCTTGCTGGAGCTGCACGACGTGGACGTGGAGATCCCGCTCGACTCGGGGGTGCTGCACGCCGTCCGCGAGGTGTCGCTGACCGCGTCGGCCGGCCAGTCGGTCGGGCTGGTCGGTGAGTCCGGGTCCGGCAAGAGCCTGACCCTGCGGGCCGCGATGGACCTCCTCCCGGTGCCGGCCCGGGTGACCGGCGGCACCATCGTCGTCAACGGCGTCGACGTCACCGGCCTGTCCCCGGTCCGTCGGCGCGAGCACCTGTCGTCGGTGCTGGCGATGATCTTCCAGGACTCGCTGACCGCCCTGAACCCGACCATGCGGATCGGCGACCAGGTGGCTGAGGTCCCTCGGCTCCGGTTGGGGATGAGCCGGCCCGAGGCGCACGCTCGGGCGGTCGACCTGCTCGACCAGGTCGGCATCCGCGACCCGGAGCGCCGCTACCGGGACTTCCCGCACGAGCTGTCCGGCGGCATGCGGCAGCGTGTCTGCATCGCCATCGCCCTGTCGGCCGACCCTGGACTGATCCTCGCCGACGAGCCGACCACGGCACTGGACGTGACCATCCAGGCGCAGGTGCTGGGTGTGCTGGCCGAGCTGCGGCGCGAGCGCGGGGTCGGACTGGTGCTGGTGACGCACGACCTGGCCGTGGTCAGCGGCACCTGCGAGGAGCTGAACGTGATGTACGGCGGCCGGATCGTCGAGCACGGTCGGACCGACGTGCTGCTGGACTCGCCCCGACACCCCTATACGGCCGCGCTGCTGCGCTCGGTACCCGACCCGGACCTGCCGGTGCACCGGCTGCTCACCATCTCGGGCCAGCCGCCCGACCTGCTGCAGGTGGCCCCCGGCTGCGCCTTCGCGCCGCGGTGCCCGGCCGTGATCGACCGCTGCACGACCGAGCGTCCGCCGTTGACGCCGGTGAGCGTGGCGGCCGGTGGGGCCAGCGGTCACACGAGCGCTTGTTGGCGCTCGCACGAGCCGGAACGGTGGCCGACCGGCCTGATCGACGCGGCGACCGTAGGGGGTCCGAGCATGAGCTCAGAGGTGCGTCGATGAGTGACGAGCTGCTGGCCGTCGACGACCTGGTGCGGGTGTTCACGGGACGTGGCGACTTCTGGCAACGGCTGACCCGGCGGGAGGTGACCGGCCTCCGAGCCGTCGACGGCGTCGACCTGGCCGTGCACCGGGGCGAGACCCTCGGCCTGGTGGGTGAGTCGGGCTGCGGCAAGTCGACGCTCAGTCTGTGCGCGGCGGGTCTGATCACGCCGACGGCCGGCACGGTGCGCTACGCCGGGGTCGCGCTACAGGGCCCCCCGGCGCGGGAGCAGCGTCGGCTGGTCCAGATGGTGTTCCAGGACCCGTACAGCTCGCTGAACCCGCGGATGACGGTCGGGCAGACGCTCGGGGAGGTCCTGCGCTATCACCAGATCGTGCCGCGCGCCCAGGTCGCCGGCCGGGTGCGCGACCTCGTCGACCTGGTCGGGCTGCCGCAGCGCGCCGTGGACCAGCTGCCCCGGTCGTTCTCCGGCGGCCAGCGGCAGCGGATCGGCATCGCGCGGGCGCTGGCTCTGGAGCCGAAGGTGCTGATCGCTGACGAGCCGGTCTCCGCGCTCGACGTGTCGGTGCAGGCCAACATCATCAACCTGCTGCTGGACCTCAAGGAGACGCTCGGCCTGTCGATGCTGTTCGTGTCGCACAACATGGCCGTGGTCCGTCAGATCAGCGACCGGATCGCGGTCATGCACGAGGGAGTCATCGTGGAGCAGGGCACCACGTCGGAGGTCTTCCGATCCCCGCAGGATCCGTACACCCAGCTCCTGCTGGCGTCGGTCCCCCGGCTGGCGAGCCGCAGCATCCCCGCGGTCCAGCAGGGGATCGTATGACGTCTCCGGTGGTGGTCATCGGCTCCGAGCGCAGCGAGATCGGTCTGCCGCTGGGCATGGCGGTGCTGCGCGACGGCGGCTCTGCGCTGGACGCCGTCGAGGTCGCCCTCCGGGCCTGCGAGAACAACCTGGCCGACCACTACGTCGGCACGTCGGGGCTGCCGAACGCACGCGGGGTGGTGGAGCTGGACGCCTCGCTGATGATCGGTTCGAGCCGAGCCTTCGGGGCGGTGGCGGCGCTGCAGGGATACCCGAACCCGGTGTCGGTCGCGCGGGCGGTGATCGAGCGGCTGCCGCAGCACTGCGTCCTCGTGGGTGACGGGGCGGCGACCTTCGCGGCCGAGTGAGGCTTCGAGCCCGCTGACCTGCTGACCGACGAGTCCCGGCGGTTGTTCACCGAAGCCCTCGAGGTCGACGGGTCGGTCGAGGGTGAGCGTACGGCGGGAGCGGTCGGCGACCTGGCGTACCGGACGGCGGCGCTGGAACTGGTCCGACGGATGGCCCCGCACGACGGCCCCTGGGGCACCATCAACGTGATCGCGCTCGACCGGTCCGGGGAGATGGTGGTCGGCGTCTCGACCAGCGGCTACCCCTGGAAGTATCCCGGCCGGGTCGGCGACTCGGCCCTGCCGGGTGCCGGCAACTGGTGCGACCTGCGTTACGGCGGTGCTGCCTGCACCGGGCGTGGCGAACTGAGCCTGCGGGCCGGTACCGCCCGGTCGGTGGTCGAGTCGCTGGGCCGCGGCGCCACCGTGCAGCAGGCATGCCGAGACGCCCTCGCCGACGCCGCGGGCCTGCCTGACGACTTCCGGGCCGAGCTCCGGGTGTTGGCGCTCACCCCCGACGGCCGGCACGGTGGCGCCGCCGGCGAGGCCGGGTCCACCTACGCCGTGATGACCCCAAAGTCTGCCGAACCCGACATCTACCCGAGGAGTGTGCTGTGAAGGTCTTTCTGTCCTCCGACATGGAGGGCACCGCCGGTGTCGTCGACTGGAGCCAGTGCATCGGACCGGGCCCGGAGTACCAGTACTACCGACGGCTGTTGCAGGACGAGGTGAACGCCGCCATCGAAGGCGGTCTGGCCGGCGGCGCGACGTCGTTCCTGGTCAACGACTCGCACTCCTCGATGCAGAATCTGCGACCCGACGAGCTGCTCGGCAACGCGCGCTACCTGTCCGGGCGCCACAAGCCGATGTACATGATGCAGGGGCTGGACGCCTCCTTCGACGCCGTCTTCTTCGTCAGCTACCACGGCTCGATGGCCAGCGAGGCCTCGACGCTGTCGCACACCTACAACCCCAAGGCGATCGCCCGGGTGCTGCTCAACGGACTGGAGGTCGGCGAGTCCGGGATCAACGCGCTGGTCGCGCTGGGCCACGGCGTACCGATCGTGCTGGTCACCGGCGACGACACCACCGCGACCGAAGCGACCCGGGTCTCGCCGGGCGTCAAGACAGCGGTGGTCAAGCACTCGGTGACCCGGTTCGCCGCCGAGTCGCTGCACCCCACCGAAGCCAAGGCGGTGATCCGGGACGCAGCAGCAGCGGCACTCACGGATCTCGCGTCCGCGTCGGTGCCGCAGATCACCCTGCCGGCCACCTTGGAGATCCAGTTCCAGACCGGTGACATGGCCGAGATGGCGACCTGGGTGGCCGGCGTGGAACGGGCTGACACGCGGACGGTCACGGTCACCGACGAGGACCCGATCCGGCTGTTCCGGACCTTCATCACCGTGGTGCTACTGACCCGGGCGATCGTCGAATGAGCAGGATCGTGGGATGAGCGGGGTCGTCGGATGAGCGGGGTCGTCGAAGCCTCTGCGTCGTCGGTCGGCTCGTCGAGGTTGCTGGGGCGGGTGGCCATCGTGACCGGGGCAGCCGGGGGGATCGGGGCGGCGACCGCCCTGGCCATGGCGGCGGAGGGCGCCCGCGTCGTGGTGGCCGACGTCAAGGACGGGACCGACACCGTGGCCTCCGTGGAAGGCCTGGGCGGCTCCGCGCTGTTCGTGTCCTGCGACGTGGCCGACGCCGATCAGGTCTCGGCCATGGTCGATGCGGCCGTCGAACGGTTCGGCGCGGTCGACGTGCTGGTCAACGACGCCGGCATCTCGGGCGGCTCGAGCACCCTGCACGAGATGGACGTCGCGGTCTGGACCCGGGTGCTCGCGGTCAATCTGACCGGGACGTTCCTGTGCGTTCGGGCCGCCATGCCGCATCTGCTGGCCTCCGGGCGGGGTCGGATCGTCAACGTCGCCTCCACGTACGGGATCATCGGGGCCCCGCTGGCGCCGGCCTACTGTGCGTCGAAGGGTGGCGTGGTCAACCTCACGCGCCAGCTGGCGGTGGACTACAGTCCGCTCGGGATCCGGGTGAACGCGATCTGCCCCGGCTACATCGACACCGACATGGGCGGTTACCGGGCCAGCCTCGGGGTGGAAGGCGCGGCGGCCGCGAACGCACGTCGGGAGGCCGCCGCAGCGTTGCAGCCGATCGGGCGGCAGGCCTACGCCGACGAGGTGGCCCGGGTGGCGGTGTTCCTGGCCTCGGACGAGTCGTCGTTCATGACCGGCTCGATCGTGACCGTGGATGGCGGGTGCACGACGACGTTCAACCACGGGTGATGCTGCGCGGCGACGTCGACCCTCGCGCGGCCGTTACGTCGCTCATGCGGCGCCTGCAGAGGGCGCAGGGCCGAAGAGAGGGCGCAGGAACGGCTACCGCGGCACCCCGGCCAGCAGCTGGCGCGCCATCACGATCCGCTGCACCTGGTTGGTCCCCTCGTAGATCTGGGTGATCTTCGCGTCGCGCATCATCCGCTCCACCGGGTAGTCCCTGGTGTAGCCGTAGCCCCCCAACAGCTGGACCGCATCGGTGGTGATCTCCATGGCCACATCCGAGGCGAAGCACTTCGCGGCGGCCCCGAAGTACGTCAGGTCGGCGTCTCCCCGCTCCGACCGGGCGGCCGCGGCGTACGTGAGCTGCCGGGCTGCCTCCAGCTTCATCCCCATGTCGGCGAGCATGAACTGCAGGCCCTGGAACTCAGCCAGCGCCTTGCCGAACTGGTGGCGCTCCTTGACGTAACCCAGCGCGTAGTCGAGCGCCCCCTGGGCGATGCCGACCGCCTGTGCGGCGATGGTCACCCGGGTGTGGTCGAGGGTCCGCATGGCCATGCCGAAACCGGTCCCCTCCGAGCCGATCATCCGCGTCTCGGGGATCCGCACGTTGTCGAAGTAGACCTCGCGCGTCGGGGACCCCTTGATGCCCAGCTTCTTCTCGGGCGCACCGAAGGACACGCCCTCGTCGGACTTCTCGACGACGAAGGCCGTGATGCCTCTGCTGCGCTGCTCCGGATCGGTGACGGCGAACACCGTGTAGAACTCCGACACCCCCGCGTTGCTGATCCACCGCTTCACGCCGTTCAGCACGAACCCGTCGCCGTCCCGGACCGCACGGGTCTTCATGCTGACCGCATCGGAGCCGGCGTCCGGCTCCGACAGGCAGTAGGACGCCATCGCCTCACCGCGGGCCAGCGGCGGCAGATAGGTGCGCTTGAGCTCCTCGCTGCCCTCGTTGATCCAGCCCACTGAGGCGAGCTTGTTGACGGCCGGGATCAGGGAGGAGGAGGCGCAGGCCCGCGCCACCTCCTCGATCACGATCACCGTGGCCAGCGCGTCGGCCCCGACACCCTCGTAGTCCTCCGGGATGTGGGGAGCCTGGAAGTCGGCCGCCACCAAGGCCTCGAAGGACGCCTTGGGGAACTCCGCCAGCTCGTCGGTCTCGGCGGCGTTCGGTGCGACCTTGGCGTCGCACACCTCGCGCACGGCGGCCCGGAAGGCTTCGTGCTCTTCGGTGGGCCGGTAGATGTCGGTGAAGTCGGTCACGAACCGAGCGTAACCCCATGCGCTACTGGCCAGTAACAAACGCGGCAGACGATGGTTCTGCCGACCACCCCGCACGAACGTCCCCGGGTGAGGAATACCGCGCGCCGGATGCCGTTGTACCTACTGCCGCCCGAAAGTCGCGGCCGAGACCCCGCGTCTCGAAGGACAACGAGGTCTGACCGCACATCGTCGAACGACGACCCTCACGCGAGTGTCCTTCAGGAGTGACCATGCCCAAGATCCACCCCAGCCGCCCCATCCAGCGCGTCCGGCGCGTTCTCGACCTCTTCAGCTCGGTGACCCTGAACCAGTCGAGCCCGTACGACCAGCCGTACACGCAGCAGATGACGAAGGGGCCCGCCGGCCCTCGCGTCTTCTGACGCAGCGAACTCTGAGCCCGGCGTCGTGATGGCGCCGGGCTCGAGTACGTCCAGCCCACCTGTTGCCAGCAACTGAACCGGTCAAGTAGCGTGCGGCTCGTGACTTCCGCGAGCCCGACCCTGACCGCACCCGCCACCCGGCGCACTTCTCTGACCTCGGACTCCGGCGTCCGCTGGACCGTACGCGCCGCCGGCGGCGCAGCCCTGTGCCTCGACCAGGCGCAGTCGGAGGTCGTCCACGCCACGGTTCCCGGTGAGGTGCACACCGACCTGCTGATGGCCGGACTGATCCCGGACCCCTTCGACGGCGACAACGAGAGCGCGCTCGCCTGGATCGGCCGGACCGACTGGACCTACCGCGCCACGTTCCACTGGCAGCCCGGGCCGGAGGCACGGCACGACCTGGTCGCCGAGGGGCTGGACACGGTGGCGATCATCAGCCTGAACGGCACCGAGATCGCCCGCACCGCCAACCAGCACCGCAGCTACCGCTTCGACGTCGCGTCGCTGCTCGTGGCCGGGCTCAACGAGCTGACGGTCGCCTTCGAGGCGCCGGTCGACGCGGCCGAGCGGCTGTCCGAGGAGCTGGGCTCCCGGCCCTCGGTGAACGTGCACCCGTTCAACGGCATTCGCAAGATGGCCAGCGCCTACGGCTGGGACTGGGGACCTGACCTCGCCGGCGCCGGCATCTGGAAGTACATCGGCATCGAGTCCTGGAGTGACGTCCGGCTGGCCGCCGTGCGGCCACTGGCCTCGCTCGACGGCGCCGACGGCGTGCTGGACGCGCACGTCGATCTCGAGTGGGACTCCCAGAACAGCCTGCCGTCGGCCCAGGTCACGGTCACCGTGGACGGCACCGACGCAGTGGCCACCGCCGACGTTCCTGCTGGTCAGTCGTCGGTCACGCTCAGCACGCGGGTCCCCGGTGCGTCCCCGTGGTGGCCGCGCGGCTACGGCGAACAGCCCCTCTACCCCGTGGTCGTCACCCTGGGCGACTACTCCCGGTCGTTGGCGGACTGGAGCGCCCGAGTCGGCTTTCGTACCATCACCCTCAGCACCGCCCCCGACGCCGCGGGCAGCGAGTACGTCATCTCGGTGAACGGCCAGCCCATCTACGTCAAGGGCGCCAACTGGATCCCCGACGACGCACTGCTGACCCGGCTCACCGACGAGACGTATCGGACGTCCCTCCAGGACGCGCTCGACGGCGGCCTCAACCTGCTCCGGGTCTGGGGCGGCGGTATCTACGAGAGCGAGCACTTCTACTCAGCGTGCGACGAGCTGGGCCTGCTGGTGTGGCAGGACTTCCTCTTCGCCTGCGCCGCCTACAGCGAGGACGAGCTGCTGTGGAACGAGGTCGAGGCCGAGGCGCGGCAGGCCATCACCCGGCTGTCCTCGCACGCCAGCCTCGCCATCTGGAACGGCAACAACGAGAACATCTGGGGCTTCGTCGAGTGGAACTGGCGCACCGCCCTGGCCGGGCGCAGCTGGGGTGACGGCTACTACAGCGAGCTGCTGCCCGCCCTGGTCGCCGAGCTCGACCCGCGGACCGTGTACACCCCCGGCAGCCCGTTCTCCTTCGCCAAGTACCACCACCCCAACGACCCGCGACACGGCACCGTGCACCAGTGGGAGGTCTGGAACCGGATCGACTACAGCCACTACCGCGACGACGCGCCACGGTTCATGTCCGAGTTCGGCTTCCAGGGACCGCCGGCCTGGTCCACCCTGATGTCGGTCGTGCACGACGAGCCGGCCGACCCGTACGGTCGCCAGATGTTGGTGCACCAGAAGGCCGCCGACGGCAACGTCAAGCTGGAGCGCGGGCTGGGGAAGCACCTGCCGAGATGGGGCACCGAACCCGTCGCCCAGATGGATGACTGGCACTGGCTCACCTCGCTGAACCAGGCGCGGGCGGTGGGCTTCGGGATCGAGCACCTCCGCAGCCACTACCCGCATAACCGCGGCGCCATCGTCTGGCAGCTGAACGACAACTGGCCGGTCATCTCCTGGGCGGCCGTCGACGGCTACGGGATCCGCAAGCCGCTCTGGTACGCCCTACAGGCGGTGTACGCCGACCGGCTGGTCACGGTGCAGCCGCGTCCGAACGAGGACGGCGTCGAGGTCCCCACCCTGATCGCTCACAACGACTCGCCGCAGCCGTGGAACGGTGAGTTCGTGGTCAGCCGGCGCAGCACCGCCGCGGGCTCGGAACTGCTCGCCCAGCAGCACGTGACGTTCCACATCGACGCCCGGGCCGCCGTGACCACGGCCCTCGACGCCGACATCGTGGCGCCGGCGGACCCGCGGAGGGAGTACCTGGAGGTGACCGCACCCGAAGCCGCCGCCGCGTTCTGGTACTTCGTGGAGGACACCGAGCTGTTCCTGGCTCCGACGGCCGACGCCTTCGACGTCGTGGTTGCGGCCAACGACTCCGGGTACGCGGTGACGGTGACCGCCAAGGCGTTGACCAAGGACCTGGCCCTCTTCCCCGACCGGCTCGACCCCGCGGCCCGGGTCGACTCCAGCCTCGTCACCCTGACCGGCGGCCAGTCGCACACCTTCGCGGTGACCTCGGGTCGGCTGGACGAGCCGGAGCTGATGAGGAAGCCGGTGCTCCGTTCGGTCAACGACGTGATCGCCGGCTGGTAGGCAGCACCTTAGCCCGAGGACACGCCGACATAACCGCAGGTCTGGTGCCCAGTCGGCGAAGTGGGGGAAGCGCTCAGCGGATCGTGAAGCCGCCGTCGACCACCAGGTCGGCGCCGTTGATCATGTCCGAGGCCCGGCTGGCCAGGAAGGTGGCCACGGCGGCGATCTCCTCCGGCATGGCGAAGCGGCCGACCGGGATCTCGGCCTGGTGGGCCACACCCTTGGGGTTGTCCCACGCCTGCAGTCCCAGCGGGGTGAGGACCACGGTCGGGGAGATCGTGTTGGCCGTCACCCCGCGGCCGCCCCACTCCAGGGCCAGCACCCGGGTCAGCCCGATCACCCCGAACTTCGACGCGCAGTAGGCGACGTGGTCGGCCAGAGCCACGGAGCCCGCCTGGGAAGCCAGGTTGATGATCTTCCCGCTCCCCCGGGCCAGCATCACGCGGCCGACCTCCCGGCACATCTTGTACGTGCCGCCGAGGTTGACCGCCAGCGTCAGGTCCCACTGCGCGTCGGTCAGCTCAACGGCTGGAGCCAGCTGGGCCACGCCGGCGGAGTTCACCAGCACGTCGATCTGGCCCCTCGCCCGCACGATCTCCTCCACCGCCGCCCGGACGGACTCACTCGAGGTGACATCACAGACCACGGCAGAGACCGCGGGGCCGATCGACCCGGCGGCCTCGCGGGCCGCGGCGAGGTCCAGGTCGACGATCACCACCGCGGCACCCGAGGCCGCATACCGCTGCGCGATGGCGTGGCCGATGCCGGAGGCACCACCGGTGACCACGGCGACCTGACCGTCCAACGAGACGCTGAGGTCGGAGAGGTCGGTCACGGTGGGGTTGATCATGGTGAGCCCGTCTGTTGGGGTCGGCGGTTGGTGCAGCGGCCCTCGGTCAGAGGGTCGCCGCCTGAGGATCCCAGTCCGCCGGCAGCACCGGCGCGACCTCGACCGTGGACTCCACGTCGGTGAAGTCGCCGGATTCGGCCGAGTCGCTGATCGAGACCAGGATGTCCAGCACGTGGTAGGCCAACGCACCCTGGGCCCGGTGCGGCACCCCGGCGCGGATCGCCCGCGCCATCTCCAGCACCCCGGTCCCGCGGGTCGACAGTTCCGTTGTCGACTCCACGACTTCCGGCTCCAGACCACGCCCCTTGCGCCGGATGGCGATGTCGCCCTGGAACTGGTTGGGGTCGGGCAGCACCATCGTCGCGTCGGACCCGTTGATCTCGAGCAGTGTCCGCTGCATGGCCGAGTCGAACGAGAAGATGGCCTGGGCCGACTGTCCGGACTCGAACTGCACCAGGGCGCTGATGTGGGACGGTACTGTCACGTCGAACTCCTGGCCCGCCTTGGGTCCGGAGCCGATCACCCGCTTCTCCCGGGACTTCGACCCGATGGCCGCGACCCGGGCCACCGGCCCGAACTGCTGCACCAGGGCCGTGAAGTAGTAGGGCCCCATGTCGAACAGCGGCCCCGCCCCTTCTTGGAACAGGAACGCCGGGTTGGGGTGCCACGACTCCGGTCCCGGTGACTGGAACAGGATCAGCGCCGTCAACGGGTCGCCGATGTCACCGCGCTGGATGACCCGGCTGACGGCCTGCAGCCCCTGGCCCAGGAACGTGTCCGGCGCGCACCCCACCCGCAGGTCGGCCGCTTCGGCCGCCTTCAGCAGTGCCGCGCCACTGGCGCGGTCGAGCGACAGCGGCTTCTCGTTCCAGACGTGCTTACCGGCCGCGATCACCTGACCCGCCACTTCGGCATGGGCCGCGGGAATGGTCAGGTTGACCACGATCTCCACGTCGGGGTGGTCGAGCACGACGTCCACGCCCCCCGACGTAGCGATGTCGTGTTCGGCGGCGCGGGTGGCCGCCGCCTCCGGGAACAGGTCACCGATGGCCAGCACGGTGGTGTCGGGGAAACCGGTCAGGTTCTCCAGGTACGTGCTGCTGATGACGCCGGCGCCGATCAGGCCGACGCCGACTGGCCCAGTCTTCGCCATGCTCAGGCAGCCTCTCCGACGAGGTACGCCCGACTGCTGCGCACGGCGTCGACCAGGTCACCCGCGCTGTCGTCCAGCTCGACCACGTCCAGGGCGTCAGGGGCAGCGGCGATGTAGTCCCACACCGGCAGCGAGCCGGCGCCGACCGGCACCTGCTTCTTGGTGTCGAGGGTGCCGTCGCCGTCCTTGATGTGCAGGGCGAAGACCCGGTCACCCAGCCGGTTGAGCAGCGGCACCACGTCGGCGCCACCGGCGAAGGCCCAGTAGGTGTCCACCTCGAGCACGACCTCCGGAGCCAGATGGTCAGCCGCGACCTCGAGAGCGTGACGCCCGTTGATCATCGACCGCAGCTCGTGCGAGTGGTTGTGGTAACCGACGCGCAGCCCGTGGTCGGCCGCCCTCTCGGCGGCGGCGTTGAGCTCGGCGGCGATCGCCATGATGTCGTCCTCGGTCTGCCAGCGGGCCTCGGGGACGTGCGGGTCGATGACGGTCTCGATCCCCAGCTCCTTGGCTGCACTGAAGATCGCCTCCTGGTCGCCGGCCAGCAGCCCGACGTGCGCCGTCGGGGCGGTGAGGCCGTGCTTGGCCAGGCCGTCGCGGAGCTGGTCGACGAAGTTGATGAACTGGAACGGCTCGACCTGGGTGTATCCGAAGCCGGCCACCTTCTCGAGCGTGCCGTCGAAGTCTTCAGCCATCGCCGTCCGAACTGTGTACAGCTGTACCGACAGGTTGGTGGGGTTGACGGAGGACGATTGCGCGGGGGTGGACATGCTGCTCCTTGGTAGCGGGGGAATCGATGAGTGGCGCCAGACGTGGGCGCTCGGCCTTCACCTCCAACTTAACCCTTTCAGTTTTCCGCCGCGAGGGACGGGGTCCCCCCTCGCCGCAGGATCGCCACCCACGGATCTGCACCGGTCAGCAGCGGGAAAACCGTCAGCACGATGCAGTACGGTCATCGTGGCTGACCTCTCGACGGCGAAGGTGGTGCGATGGCCCGGGTCACGATCAACGACATCGCCCGTCGGGCCGGCGTGTCCAAGGGCGCGGTGTCGTACGCACTGAACGGCCGCCCCGGGGTCTCCGCGACCACGCGACAGCGCATCCTCGAGGTGGCCGACGAGCTCGGCTGGGCCCCGAACCGGACCGCCCGCCTGCTGTCGGGGTCGCGCACCGACACCTTCGGCCTGATCCTGGCCCGCGACGCGCGCACCCTGGGCAGCGAGCCCTTCTACATGGAGTTCGTGGCCGGGCTGGAGAGCGTCCTCTCGGCCAAGTCGTACGCGCTGCTGCTCCAGGTGACGCCCGACCTCAAGGCCGAGATGGCGACGTACCGCAAGTGGTCGTCGGAACGACGCGTCGACGCGGTCGCCGTGGTGGACCTACGGGTGGACGACCCCCGAGTGCCGCTGCTCCAGGCCCTCGACCTGCCCGCCGTCTTCGTCGGTGACCCGTCTCTGACGCACGGACACACCACGGTCTGGACCGACGACATCACGGCCATGGACGAGGCGGTCGGCCATCTCGCCTCGCTCGGTCACCGCCGGATGGCCCGGGTGGCGGGGCTGACCGAGCTCGGCCACGTGACCATCCGCGACGACGCCTTCCTCGCCGCGATCCGTCGGCACCACCTGGAGGGCCACGTGATCCACGCCGACTTCTCGGCGGAGGCGGGGCGGCGGGCCACCCGTGAGGTGTTGACGGGGCCGCGGGCACCGACGGCGATCCTGTTCGACAACGACCTGATGGCCGTGGCCAGCCTGTCCGCCATCTCAGCCCTGGGCCTGCGCGTGCCGGAGCAGATCAGCATGCTGGCCTGGGACGACTCAGCGCTCTGCGAGATCACCCACCCGCCGCTGTCGGCGATGAGCCACGACGTGATGAGCATGGGCGCACACGTGGGGCGGCGGTTGTTCGGGCTACGGGACGGCGAGCCCGCCGAGGCCTGGCTGGACTCCACGCCCACGTTCAAGGGACGCGGCAGTACGGCTGCGCCACCGGAGGGTGCCCTTCGAGCCGCTGAGACCTGACAGGGTGAGCACGACGGCTCAGGCCAGCACGGCCACGACGGCCGCCGACAGGGCGACCATCGCCCCCATGGTGCGGAGCCGGTCGGACCGGAGCAGACGCCGGATCAGGTCGGGGTCGTGACCGGAGCCCAGCCGGCGGTGCAGCGGCGCGGCGACGAACGCCGTGATGCCGAACACGGCAGCCGTAGCGCCCCGGCCACCGCGTTCGCCGCGGTGACCCCGCTGGCCAGTGAGCCGACCGCAGTGACCATGACCAGGCCGTAGACCAAGCCGACCAGGGGCGTGATCCGACGCGAGTGGGCCGCGTGGGTCGGTTCCCAAGCGGCGGGTGCGACCGCGGCCAGGGCCGGGTAGACCAGCCGGCTCACGGTCAGCTGGAAGCCCGCGTGCACCGCAGTGGCCACCAGCAGGGCGACGCCCCACGCCTCAGCGGTGAGCACGAGACCCGGACAGCCAGCCGGTCAGCTCGATCAGCTCCTCCGCGATGGCCGTGACCGTCCGACCGTCGGTGGCCACCCGGTGCACCCACGGCGGGGCGAGCCGTTCCAGCTCCCGTGCCGCGAGGTCGCTCCGTTCGACGTGGAAGTCGAGGGCTGTGCCGATCTCCCGCTGGGTGAGCCGGGCTCGGGCGGTGCCGTCGTCGGCGGTCAGCAGCACCGCCGTGACCCTCGGCGCGTCACCCATCGCCCGGGTCAGCCCGTCGGCGTAGGCCACGCTGGCCGTATTGGTGTAGACCATCCGGCGGTAACCGGCCCGTCGATAGTTCTGCCACATCGCCGCCAGGTTCTGCTCGGCCAGGTCGATCCCCTGCCGGTGGGGCGCCGGGTAGGCCTGGCCGAGGTTGTCACCCTCGATCAAGCAGTGCCGCACCTCGAGCCTGGAGAGCCGGGCGAAGATCTCGGCGCCCACCGAGGTCTTGCCGACGCCCGATCGACCTCCGATCAGGAGCACCTCGCTGCCGGTGGTCATCAGCGAACCTTAGCCAGCGGGATCGATGTCTCCGGTACGGCCGTCCGGGGTGGCCAACAGCTCACGAGCCAGGATGGTGCCCGCCGCGGTCGCGACCGGGAACACGACGACCGCGACGAACGGGACGGCGAGGAGCAGGAAGGTCGGCACGGCGAGACCGAGGACCCGGGCCCGTCGTCGCCGCATGGCCGCTCGGCGTTCGCTCAGCCGCAGCAAGCCGCGCCTCTCGAAGGTCGAACCGATCAGCTCGATGGACAGCATCCAGCCGCCGAAGACTGCCGACACCACCGGCACCACGATCTGCCCGACGACCGGGATGAACCCGGCCAGGAACAGCACCAGACCGACGGACAGGGCGACGGCGATGAGGGCGAGCGACTGCCGCAGACCGCGGAGCAGCGACGTGACGACCGGTTCGTCCAGCGCCTCGGGTGGGTCGCCGAGCTCCCGGTCGACGGACTCGGAGATCTTGTCGTAGAGCGGCGCCCCGAGCGTGAGGGTGAGTGTGCTGAAGGTGATGACCATCAACAGGGCCGCGCCGGCGACGAGGGCGAGGCCCACCAGGAGTCGGAAGGCGGTGGCCACGGCGGTGGCCCACCCGTCCGCGAACGGGGTGAGCGACGCGACGACCGGATCGCCCGCGGCGATCAGCAGGACGAGGACGACGGTGAACAGGATCGAGGTGATCAGCGGCGGAAGAGCCCCGATGAGGAACATCCGGCGGCGCTGGAGGATCAGCCTCAGCCCGCGTCCGAGCAGGCCGACGCCGGCGACGAACTCCGACACCTGGCTGGCCACGCAGTGACAATAGTCGCCGCAGCACCCTTGGTCCGAGAAGCGACGGCTAGGACTCTTCGATGTCGGCGAGGACGATCTGGAGCCGCCGGTGGCCAGGCCGACGTCTTGGTGGGCACGGGGCCGTGGTCACCCCGGCCGGTCACTGTTGCAGGTTGCGCAGCTTCTCGCCCTTGGCCTCGGCGGCGGCCCGCAGCGAGTCCTGGAAGTCGATCACCCGTCGGGTCAGCTCCGGGTCACCCGCGGCCAGGATCCGGATGGCGAGCAGACCGGCGTTCCGGGCGCCGCCGATCGACACGGTGGCCACCGGCACCCCTGACGGCATCTGGACGATGGACAGCAACGAGTCCATCCCGTCCAGGTACCTCAACGGTACCGGGACCCCGATCACCGGCAGCGGGGTCAACGCGGCCAGCATCCCCGGCAGGTGAGCGGCTCCGCCGGCACCGGCGATGATCACCTCGAGTCCGCGGGTGTGCGCGGACCGGCCGTAGCGCACCATCGCCTCGGGCATCCGGTGCGCCGACACCACGTCGGCTTCGTAGTCGATGTCGAACTCGGCCAGCGCCTCGACGGCAGCCTCCATCACCGGCCAGTCCGAGTCCGAGCCCATCACGATCCCGACCCGTGGTCGGTTGTCGACACCCCCCTCAGACATCGTCGACTCCCATCAGGTAGTTGGCCGAGTGCCAGGCTCGGTGCCGGACGTCGGGCAGATCGTGCCCGAAGGTGGTGACGTGGCCGACCTTGCGGCCCGGTTTGACGGTCTTGCCGTACAGCTGGACGCGTACCTGCCGGTCGCGGGCGAAGCAGTGCAGCAGAGCCGAAGGGAGATCCGCGACCGAGCCGCCCAGGACGTTGGCCATCACCGTCCACGGCACCCGGGCGGTGGGGTCGCCGAGCGGCAGATCCAGCACCGCGCGCAGGTGGTTCTCGAACTGGGAGGTGTGTGCGCCGTCGATCGACCAGTGCCCGGTGTTGTGCGGCCGCATGGCCAGTTCGTTGACCACCACTGAGCCGTCCACCCGTTGCATCAGCTCCACCGCGAGCACGCCGACCACGCCCAGCTCGTGCGCGATGCCCAGGGCGAGCTGCTCCGCGTCCACGGCCTGCTCGTCGGTCAGGTCGGGGGCCGGAGTGACCGTCTCCACGCACACCCCGTTGCGCTGGGTCGATTCCGAGATGGGGTAGGCCACCGCCTGCCCAGACGGCGAACGGACCACCAGCGCGCTCAGCTCGCGGGCGAACGGGACGTACTCCTCGGCCAGGATCTGCACGTGCTCGGCCAGGTCCTCGAAGGGTTTGGACGCCTCATCGGCCGACTCCAGCTTCCACACGCCCTTGCCGTCGTAGCCACCCCGCGAGGTCTTGGCGATCACGGGCCAGCCCTGGTCGTCCCCGAAGGCGACCAGAGCCTCGGCGTCGCCGACGACCCGGTAGGCCGGACACGGCGCGCCGAAGGCCGACAGCCGCTCGCGCATGACGACCTTGTCCTGGGCGTGCACCAGGGCCGCCGGGCCGGGGCGCACCGCCAGCCCACCGGCCTCCAGGTCGCGGAGCAGGCCGTTGGGGACGTGCTCGTGGTCGAAGGTGATGACGTCGCAGCCGGCGGCGAAGGTGCGTACGGTCTCGGGATCGGTGTAGTCCCCCACCGTCACGTCATGCACCACGGTGGCCGCCGACACGTCCGGGCCCTCCGCCAACAGCTTCACCTCGATCCCCAGGCTGATGGAGGCGGCGTGCATCATCCGGGCCAGCTGGCCACCGCCGATGATGCCCACGACGAAAGGCCGAGCGCCCTTCTCGGTCGTCAGGTCGGTCACGATGGTCGAGCCTAGCGGCGCGACGTCGACAGCGGGAAAACACGACGCGTCGCGCATGGACGCCGGCCCCTGGCGACGCCGGACCCGGACCGACGAGAAACCTACCCCGGCTATGTATCCATACGATCGCCGTCTGGGAGACTTGACCCGCCGGGCCCGGTCGGGCCCATCTTCTCCCCTCGAGGACCTCTCTGCCGATGACTGTTCGCGTGTCCGATCCGGTGTCGGCTCCGTCCGCCGTCCGGCTCATCTGGGGATCGCGGTTCTACCGGGCCGCGGTGATCAGCCTCTTCCTGGCCGGCATCGGCATCTCGGCGACCAACCCGCAGCTCACGTTGTTCTTCGTCAACGACCTGGGCGCCTCGCTGCCCGTGGCCGGGCTGTTCTACCTCACCAACCTGGCCGCCCCGGTGGTCGGGTTCTGGATCGGACGCTGGTCGGATCGTCGTCCTGACCGGCTGTCCCTGTTCCGCGTCGGCGGGATCATCGGGGCCGTGGGCTGGATCGCGATGGCCCTGTCCACCCACATCTGGATGCCGTTCGTGATCAGTGTGGTGGCGCTCAGCGTGGCCGGGGCCGCCAGCGCCCAGATCTACGCAGCGGTCCGGGACGAGCTCAACCGCACTCCGACGGGTGCCGACAACCGGGTGGTCACCACGGTCCGGATGGCCTTCACCCTGGGCTGGATTGTCGGGCCGGTGCTGGGGAGCTGGTTCGGGACGGTGTTCGGTCTCCGGGCGCTGCTCGCCTGCTCCGGCGCTCTGATGCTGGCCCAGCTGGTCCCGTTCGTGGGCATGAGGGTGCCGCGGTTCGTGCCCGAGCCGGTTGAGGTGCACCAGCCGGACCAGGACAGAGAGACGCCGCCGACCGTGGAGCACCTGACCGACCGACGCGCGCTGATCCCCCTGTTCGCCTTCACCGGCCTGTGCATCGTGGCGATCAGCGGCGACACCATCAAGTTCGCCTACCTGCCCATCTACATGGCCAACGACCTCCATCTGCCGGCCAGCGTGCGCGGTGCGGTGATCGCCATCCAGCCGTTCGTCGAGCTGCTGCTGATCCCCCTCTTCGGCGTGCTGGCCGAACGGTTCGGGGCGATGCGGCTGGTCATGGTCGGCGCCGTGCTCGGCATGGCCGGCAACGCCTGTTACGCCCTGACCAGCGGCGTGCTCGGCCTCTTCGCGGCCCAGACCCTGATGGCCGGCCTGTGGGCGGCGGTGGCCGGACTCGGGATCAACGTGGCCCAGCACCTCTATCCCCGGGGCGTGGGACTCGCGTCGTCGACCTTCCTGGGTTCCATCCCGGTGGCGTCATCGGTCGGCGGTGTGGTGGGCAGCATCGGCGTCACCCAGCTCGGCATCCCCGACGTCTTCTTCCTGCCGACGATCCTCTGCGGTCTCAGCGCCCTAGGGCTGTTCCTCACCCACCGGGCCGCGGACTAGACCGGCGGTCGCCGGCCGCGGCCGCACGCCTTCGTACCAGCCGCGCCGGGGTCAAGCCGCATCTCCCGGCCCGGAACTCGTCGACAGGCTCGGACCGCGAGGCGCCCAACCGAGCGAGCGCGCCTTCTCGCCGGCCGACTGCTGGTCGAGCATCAGGGCGTCCGCGAACTTCGTACCGAGGCGCGCACGGGTGGCCGCTGGGTTCTCCGGCTCGACGGCACCGTCACCCCAAGCCTCGGCCAGCTCGCGCACCGTCGGGTTGGACCCGTTCACGCCCAGCAGGTACCCGACGCCGGAGCCCCGCTCGAGCACGGTGACGTAGAGTCCGGCCAGGTCGTCGACGTGCACCGTCGTCCAGTGCGCGTCGCCGCTGCCGATCAGCGCCAGCGCGCCGGACTCGGTCCGCGGTCCGGAGGTGATCAGCGCCGGGATACCGGTGCCGTACCCGTAGACGATCCCCGGAGCGAGCACCGTCACCGCGACGTCACTGGCCAGCAAGGTCTCCTCGATGGGCAGCCGCCAGGCAGTCTGGGCCGGTGGGTTCAGCGGCAGATTCTCGGTGATGTCGCGTCCGTTGCCCCAGATCCAGACTCCGCTGGTGTGCACGTACGGCTTGTCGGTCCCGCCGAACGCGTCCACCACCGCACGCGCCACGATCTGGTCGGTGGCCTCGTCCTGCGCCGGGTCGCCGGCGGCCGCGGTGTGGATGGCTCCATCCGCCACCCGCAGCTGGTCACGCAGCCAACCGAGGTCGCCGAGGTCGCCCTGCACCGCCACGGCCCCGGCCCGGGTGACCTTCGCCGCCGATGACTCGCTCCGCACCAACGCGGTGACCGCATGCCCCGCCGCCACCAGCCGGTCGAGGATCTTGCTGCCGATGTAGCCGGTCCCGCCGGTGAGGAGAATGTCCACGGAGCAAAAATAGTCGCCGCCGCGGACACCGGTAGCCTGGGCCAGCCATGTCGCCCGCTCCCTTCCCGCTCACTGCACTGATCGACCGCTTCCGCCATCTCGGCCCGGAAGCCGTCAAGTTCGGCATCGTCGGGCTGACCGGTGTGGGAGTTCAGATCATCGCCTTCAACCTGCTGCGGTACGCGGGCCCCGACCACGTCGGGGTCCTGGAGGCCAAGCCGATCACTGCCCAGGTGCTGGCCATCGCGCTGGCCACCGTGGTCACGTACTTCGGGAATCGCTACTGGACCTACCACCACCGGGAGCGGGGCAGCGTACGTCGCGAGCTGCCGGTCTTCGTGCTGCTCAACGGGATCGCGATCGTGATCGGTGCGCTCTGCCTGGCCGTCTCCCACTATGTGCTGGGACTGACCTCACCACTGGCCGACAACATCTCGGGCAACATCGTCGGCCTCGGGCTCGGCACCCTGTTTCGGTTCTGGTCCTACCGCCGCTTCGTGTTCACCGGTCAGGTCACGATTCCGCCGGAAGACCTGGCCAGTGGGGTGCCCGACGATCGTTGAAGGCCGCGATCCCCTCCACCCGGTCAGCGGAGAAGGCGGTCCGCTGCCAGGCCTGGTCCTCGATCACCAGGGCACTGGCCAGGTCGACGTCGAAGCCACGGCGGAGCGCCCACTTCGCGTTCCGCACCGCCACCGGTGAGTGGGCGGCGATGCTCCCGGCCAGCTCCAGCGCCACGGCCCGAGCCGTCCCGGTGGGCACCCGACGGTCGGCCAGCCCGAGCCACATCGCCTCCTCGATCGACACCCGCCGGGCGGTGAACATCAGATCGGCCGCCCGGTTGACCCCGATCCGACGAGACAACAGCTGGGTGCCGCCGCCACCGGGCACCAGTCCGACGCTGACCTCCGGCAACCCGAACACTGCCGACTCCGACGCCACGATCAGATCGCAGGACAGGGCCAGCTCGCAGCCGCCCCCGAGCGCGTACCCCTCGACGGCGGCGACGGTCGGCATCGGCAGCAGCCGTAGACCATCGAACGCGGCCCGCATGACCGGCCGTTGGGCAGCCAGGTCCGCGTCGGTGAACGCGCCGCGCTCCTTCAGGTCCGCCCCGACGCTGAACGCCCGGTCCACTGCACTGGCCAGCACGACCACCGTTACGGCGGGATCGTCGGCCAGCTCGGCGCACGCCGCGGCCAGCTCCTGCGCCTGCGCGGTGGAGATCGCGTTCAACGCCTGGGGCCGGTCCATCAGCAGCTCGGCCACGCCGGGGGCAGGGCGGGCGAGGAGGATGCTCACCGCGGCGGACCGTACTTCTCGCCCCGGACCGGCGGGGCCGGGGCACCGTACGTCGGACGACGGCGATCCGGATCGCCCTCCTCGGGAGCGGGCCAGACCGATGGTTCGTGGCCGGGGGTCAGCGCCGCCGGGTCGAACAGCAGGCCGGTCAGCACCAGATGGACGTGCTCCAGGTCCGGAACGTCGTCCAGCACCACTGCACCCTCGCCCGCGGTCGAGATGATGAGGGTGCCGCAGCCCAACATCCGGTCCAGCAGACTGCGTTGGTACGAGACGTCGTTGATCCGCGTCAGGGGCAGCACCGTGCCGACCTTGTTGAGGATGCCCTGGCTGGCGATCAGCCGGTGGTTGGTGACGGTGTAGGTCCGGGTCCACCAACGCAGGAACGGGGTGGCTGACCACCAGCCGGCCAGCGCGGCGGCGGCCACCGCCACCGCGTACTCACCGCCCGGTCGGTACGCCGACGGGATCAGAGCAGCGCCGGCACCGAGCAGCGCGCCGACCAGGATCAGGGCCGAGGCCGGCAGGATCAGCGCCTTGGCGTGGGTGCGGAGCCGTAGCACCACCCGCTCATCCGCTCCGAGGAGCTTCGCCGACCGACCCATGAGTCCATGCTGACACACGGTCCCCATCCGGGCCGGCTCGAAACCTGGCAGTCAGCGGAGGTGGACGACGTCCCCGGCCCCGAAGGTCTCCAGGCCCGTCTCCGTGCGGACGACCAGCCGGCCGTCACGGTCGATGGCGTCGGCGACCCCCTCCACCACTCGGTCACCGGCCAGACTGACCCGGACCAGCCGCCCGATCGTGTCGCAGCGGCGGACGTAGGACACCGCGAAGGCCGTGTCGTCGTCGCTGGTCTCCCACTCGGAGTAGATCGCCGCGAAGGCCCGCAGCGTGGTGGTGATCAGCGGGTTGCGGCCCAGCACCCGGCTCGGGTTGAGCACCGCCAGCGAGGTGGCCGTGGGGACCGGCAGCTCATCGTCGCTGAGGTGCACGTTGAGCCCCAGTCCGATCACGCACGCCGGCCCCGAGGGGGTCTCCACCCGCTCGGCCAGGATCCCGCAGATCTTCCGGCCGTCGACCAGCACGTCGTTGGGCCACTTGAGCACCGCGTGCGCCTCGGCCGCCCGGCGTAGCGCCTCGACCACGGCCAGTCCGGCCAGCAGGGGGAGCCAGGTCCAGCGGGCGGGTTCGACGTCGTGCGGGCGGAGCAGCAGCGACATGGCGATCGAGCTCCCGGCCGGGGCGGTCCAGGTCCGTCCGAGCCGGCCTCGACCCGCCGACTGGAAGTCGGTGATCAGCACCGCACCCCCCGCTTCCCCGGCGCGTGCTCGTCCGGCCAGGTCGGCATTGGTGGAGCCGGTCTCGGCGACCACGTCCAGCGTCTGCCAGAGGGCACCGGGCTCGAGCAGCTCCGCGCGCAGCCGGGACGGGTCGAGCGGGTCATCGACGGACACCTCGCCGACCCTACCCGGGGGACCACGACCCCGAATCCACAAATCGACCGGTCGATCCGGACGGCAGGCTCCGACACGCCGTGATCTGACCGATCGGCGACCACGAGCGTCGGATTTCTGGAGTCCGTTGCCCGGTGGCCGCGCAGCAACCGTGGGTTGATGTGGTTAGGGTGCTGGATCATGGCCTTCCACCAGATCATCGTGAGCGCAGCGAACACCGGCCGCTGCGGCGAGCAGGGCAGGGGATCAGCGTGAGCGCAGCGTGCACCGGCCGCTGCGGCGAGCAGGGCAGGAGATCAGCGTGAGCGAAGCGAGCAGCGACCGCGGTGACATCCACACCACAGCCGGCAAGCTGGCCGACCTCGACCATCGCATCGACGAGGCAGTCCACGCCGGCTCCGAGGCGGCGGTGGAGAAGCAGCACGCCAGGGGCAAGCTGACGGCCCGCGAGCGGCTCGGGCTGCTGCTCGACAAGGACTCCTTCACCGAGCTCGACGAGTTCGCCCGGCACCGCTCCACGTCCTTCGGGATGGAGCACCGGCGACCGTACGGCGACGGGGTCGTCACCGGTTTCGGCACCATCGACAACCGGCCGGTCTGTGTCTTCAGCCAGGACGTGACCGTGTTCGGCGGCAGCCTGGGCCAGGTCTACGGCGAGAAGATCGTCAAGATCATCGACTTCGCCCTGAAGACCGGGTGTCCGCTGATCGGCCTGAACGAGGGCGGCGGGGCCCGGATCCAGTAGGGCGTGGTCTCCCTCGGCCTCTACGGGGAGATCTTCCGCCGCAACGTCCACGCCTCCGGGGTCATCCCGCAGATCTCGCTGATCATGGGCGCGGCGGCCGGCGGCCACGTCTACTCCCCCGCGCTGACCGACTTCGTGGTGATGGTCGACAAGACCTCCCAGATGTTCATCACCGGCCCCGACGTGATCAAGACCGTCACCGGCGAGGACGTGACCATGGAGGAGCTCGGCGGCGGCCGGACCCACAACACCAAGTCCGGCAATGCGCACTATCTCGCCAGCGACGAGGAGGACGCGATCGAGTACGTGAAGTCGCTGGTCAGCTTCCTGCCGCAGAACAACCTCGAGGATCCGCCGTCGGTCTATCTGGAGAACGACCTCACCCCGCACGAGGCCGACCGCGAGCTCGACACCCTGATCCCCGACTCGCCCAACCAGCCGTACGACATGCACGAGGTCATCTCCCACGTACTGGACGACGGCGACTTCCTCGAGGTGCAGGCGCTGTTCGCGCCCAACATCGTCATCGGCTTCGGCCGGATCGACGGTCGCAGCGTGGGCATCGTGGCCAACCAGCCGTTGCACTTCGCCGGCTGCCTGGACATCGACGCCTCCGAGAAGGCCGCCCGCTTCGTTCGCACCTGCGACGCCTTCAACGTGCCGGTGCTGACGTTCGTCGACGTACCGGGGTTCCTTCCCGGCACCGACCAGGAGTGGAACGGCATCATCCGGCGTGGAGCCAAGCTCATCTAC
>JBBRYD010000006.1:0-61233 GCA_038238065.1 Propionibacteriales bacterium
GATGCGCACCCAGGTGACCGAGTTGGCCGAGATGGTGGCGGCGCTCCGCGCAGCACCACCGGGAGACCGGGTGTTCACCGCCGATCCGGTCGGCGGCGTGCATCTGGCCGGTCGGCGCCGGGTCTGGTCCGCACCCAAGGCGCTACCTGGGCGCCCGGCCCCCTGAGCTGATCACGGTGAGCAGCAGCGGGGCCTGAGCGCCCACCGCGACAGAGTCCGGAAACCCTGGCTGTGGATAACGGGTCCGAGGCCCCGTCCAGCCGTCAGGATCGGTGCATGACTCCCTCACCGAACACCCTCCTCCAGACCATCACCGTCACCACCGCGGACGACCTCGTGACCCTCTGGGGCGCACTCATGGGCGGCGGCGGCTTCGGTCGGCGCACCCTGTGGTTGGTCGTCCTCGAGGACGATGGGCGCCCGACACCGATGATCGTGCCGATCGACGACATCCCGCGGGCTCCGACGCAGCGCGATGTCGACGGGCTCAGCACAATCCTGGCCGGCATCGCCGAGTTCGGGAGCGTCGTCTGGTTGCTGTCTCGGCCGGGAGTCGACGTGGTGCAGGAGGATGACCGCCGCTGGGCCCGGGCCCTCACCCCGCTGGCGTCTGCGTGGCCGGTGCACCTGGCCACACGGGGGGTCGATGGGCAGGGCAAGGTCCAGCCGATCACCGGCTGAGCAGGTGCGGCAACCGCGGACCACTCAGTCGGAATGACGCCTGGCCCGGACTTGAGCGGAGTGCGCTCAACTTGGCATACTTGGGCTGATCCAGGAGTTGAGTGAGGTAGGCTCAACTTGTCGACGACCGAAAAGGACACTGATGGACGCACAGAAGCTCACCACCAAGAGCCGCGACGCGGTCTCCGCGGCCTTGCGGAACGCCCTCACCTCGGGAAACCCAAGTGCCGAGCCGTCGCACCTGCTACATGCCCTGCTGATGGTGCCCGGCAACACGGTGGCGCCTTTGCTGACCGCCGTCGGCGCTGACCCTGTCGTGGTCGACGCCGCCGCCCAGGGGGCCATCTCCAAGCTGCCGTCGGCCAGCGGGGCCTCGGTCAGCCAACCGGGGATGTCCGGTGCGTTTGCTCGGGTGCTCGCGGACGCTGAGACCCGCGCCGAGCAGCTGGGTGACTCGTTCGTCGCCACCGAGCATCTGGTGATCTCGCTGGCGGCCGTCAAGTCCGACGCCCAGCGCATCCTCGCCGACCTGCACGTCAACGCCCGTGATCTGACGAGTGCGTTCAACGACGCTCGCGGAGGCAGGCGAGTGACCAGCCAGGAGTCCGAGGGGACGTCGTCGGCCCTGGAGCAGTACGGCGTCGATCTGACCGAGAGCGCGCGCGACGGCAAGCTCGACCCCGTGATCGGACGGGACGCCGAGATCCGTCGCGTGGTGCAGGTCCTGGCCCGCCGGACCAAGAACAACCCGGTCCTGATCGGGGAGCCCGGCGTGGGGAAGACCGCCGTGGTCGAAGGGCTTGCCCAGCGGCTGGTGGCCGGCGACGTGCCCGACTCGCTGAAGGGTCGCCGGCTGATCTCACTCGACCTCCCGTCCATGGTCGCCGGGGCGAAGTACCGCGGCGAGTTCGAGGAACGGCTGAAGGCGGTGCTGACCGAGATCAAGGACGCCGAAGGTCAGGTCATCACGTTCATCGACGAGCTTCACACCGTCGTCGGGGCCGGCGCCAGCGGCGACTCCTCGATGGACGCGGGCAACATGCTCAAACCGATGCTGGCTCGCGGCGAGCTGCGGATGATCGGTGCGACGACCCTGGACGAATACCGGCAGCGGATCGAGAAGGATCCCGCGCTGGAGCGCCGGTTCCAGCAGGTCTACGTCGGCGAACCTTCGGTCGAGGACACCGTCGCCATCCTGCGTGGCCTCCGGGAGCGCTACGAGGCCCACCACAAGGTGGCCATCACCGACGCCGCGCTGGTCGCGGCCGCCACCCTGTCCAACCGATACATCACCTCCCGGCAGCTCCCGGACAAGGCCATCGACCTGGTGGACGAGGCGGCCTCCCGGCTGCGGATGGAGATCGACTCCTCACCGGAGGAGATCGACCAGCTCCGGCGCCAGGTCGACCGGATGACCATGCAGCAGCTGGCCCTGCACAAGGAGCAGGACACCGCAAGTGTCGACCGGCTGGGTCGGCTGGAGGCCGAGCTGGCCGACGCCCAGGAGGAGCTCCGCTCCCTCGAAGCGCGCTGGCAGGCCGAGAAGGAGGGCCTCAACCGGGTCGGCGACCTGAAGAAGAAGGTCGACGAGCTGCGTGGGGCCGCCGACCGCGCGCTGCGCGAAGGTGATCTCGTGCGGGCCAGCGAGATCTCGTACGGAGAGATCCCCGCCGTCCAGAAGGAGCTGCAACAGGCCGACGCGGCGGAGAGCCAACTGCCTTCGATGGTGTCCGAGCAGGTCACGGCTTCCGACATCGCCGAGGTGGTGGGCAACTGGACCGGCATCCCGGTCGGTCGGCTGCTGCAGGGCGAGAGCGAGAAGTTGCTGTCCATGGAGGACCGGCTCGCCGCCCGGCTGATCGGCCAGAAGCCCGCCGTGCGCGCGGTGTCCGACGCCGTACGCCGCTCCCGCGCCGGTATCTCCGATCCCAACCGTCCCACCGGCTCGTTCCTGTTCCTGGGGCCGACCGGCGTGGGCAAGACCGAGCTGGCCAAGTCGCTGGCCGACTTCCTGTTCGACGACGAGCACGCCATGATCCGGATCGACATGAGCGAGTACTCGGAGAAGCACACGGTGTCGCGCCTGGTCGGCGCTCCTCCCGGCTACGTCGGCTACGAAGAAGGCGGTCAGCTGACCGAGGCCGTGCGGCGTCGCCCGTATGCGGTGGTCCTGCTCGACGAGGTCGAGAAGGCGCACAGCGAGGTGTTCGTCATCCTGCTGCAAGTGCTGGACGACGGTCGACTGACCGACGGCCAGGGCCGGACCGTCGACTTCCGCAACGTCATCCTGATCCTGACCTCCAACCTGGGCTCGCAGTTCCTGGCCAACCAGACCCTCGACGCGAAGCTGAAGCGGGACGCGGTGATGGGCGTGGTGCGGGGAGCCTTCAAACCGGAGTTCCTGAACCGGCTGGACGAGATCGTGCTGTTCGACTCCCTCGGTACTGAGGAGCTGGCCAAGATCGTGGACATCAACCTGGCCACGCTCAACCAGCGGCTCGCCGACCGGCGGATCACCGTCGACGTCACCGCAGCGGCGCGCGACTGGTTGGCGTTGACCGGATTCGACCCGGTGTACGGCGCACGTCCGCTCCGGCGGCTGGTCCAGAGCACCATCGAGGATCAGCTGGCCCGTCGGGTGCTGGCCGGCGAGGTGCTCGAGGGTGACACCATCACCTTCGACGCGGACCCGACCGGCGACGGGCTGGCCGTCGTCACCCGCCAGACCGTCGACGCCTGAGGCGTAGCCGGTCGTGCGCGAGGACGAGCTGGTGTTGCGGCCTGGGGACGACGGGGTGTTCCTCGTCCCGGACCGCGGCCGGCCGAGTGCGTACACGCTGCGAATCGGCCGGACCGACCAGTCGTACGTGGATCTGGACGACCCCCGACGGCTGGAGTTCGACTACGTGCAGCGGATCGCCGACGCGATCGACGCGACGGGGATGCCGGGTGGGCGGTTGGGCGTCGTGCACATCGGTGGTGCGGGGATGACGCTCCCCCGCTACGTTGCCGCCACGCGTCCGCAGTCGGCGCAGATCGTGCTGGAACCCGACGTCGAGCTGACCCAGTTCGTCCGCGAACAGCTCCCGTTGCCCAAGCGCAGCGGGATCAAGGTGCGCGGCCTCGACGGGCGGGACGGTGTAGCCGACCTGCGCGACCACTACGCCGACGTGGTGGTGGTGGACGCCTTCGACGGAGCCCGGGTGCCCGGCCACCTCACCACCCTCGAGTTCTTCGCCGACGTCCGCCGGGTGCTGACCGGCGCGGGCACCGTGATGATCAACCTGACCGACCGGGCACCGTTCGCGTACGGGCGGCGGGTGGTCGCCGGAGTGGCCGCCAGCTTCGAGCACGTGCTGATGAGCGCCGAGCCGGCCACCCTGAAAGGCCGGCGCTTCGGCAACGTGCTGATCCTGGGGTCCCCCGCGCCCTTGCCCCACGGTGAGCTGGCGCGGCAGGCCGGCACCGGGCCGTTCCCGTACCGGGTGGTGCACGGCGACCGGCTGATGCAGCTCATCGGCGGCGGGCAGCCGTTTACCGACGCCGACGCCGAGATGTCCCCCGAGCCGCCCCGAGGTCTGACCTACTTCGGCTGACGTCCGGGCAGCCACGCTCCGACACCCGGGCCGGTCGGTCGAGGTCCTGCCGGCTCAGGAGAGCGTGGTCTCGACGGACCGGGCCGCCACGGAGTGGGTGAACCCAGCGGCGGTGGCGGCCGCCGGCTCCGGCCAGCTCACCCGGAAGCGTTGGAAGATGACGTCGGAGACGGGCGCTCCGGCGTCGGTTTGCTCGGCGCCCGTTCGTTGCCAGTAGCCGAGATGGCCGTTGAGCCAGCTGCGACGGGAGCGGTCCAGCTCGCCCTCGTCCCAGGCGAAGTCACGGTCAACGCTCGCGGCCGGTCCCAGCCGGAGCTCCGTGGTCTGCAGCACCGCCCGGGGCGCCCCCCGGCCGTCGCAGGCGATCCAATGGCCACCCAGCTGGGGTAGCGGCTCGCCCTCGGCGACGTAGTCCGAGCGCAGCCCCGCCGTCGCGGTCTTGATCCCCCGCAGCACCAGCCCGATCAGCTCGTCGGCCAGCTCGACCGAGTCCCCGAAGGCCGCGGTCTCTTCCAGGTCGGGTCGGTCGACATCGGGATGGGCCTGGCAGTAGTCCTGCCAGAAGGTGTGGGCCGCGGCGCTGTCCACCGGCCCGAGTGGAGTGCGCACCAGGTCGAACTGCTGACCGGGGAGCGGGGTCGGCTCGGGGGGCGCCGCAGGTGCGCCGCCGAAGGGGTAGGACACGGTCGCGAACGGCCAGCGGGCGGCGAGCCAGCGGGGGACGAAGTCGTCGAGCTCAGCCTCAACCGGCGTGCTCACCAGGTCGTCGACGACCCACCAGGAGACCTCGGCGACACACCGGTTCCGGTCCTGCGCATCGTGGGCCACGTCGTCGATGTAGACGCAGCCCAGCAGCGCGGTCTCGTCGCGGTTCAGCAGCGCGTAGTTGAACGACTCATGCCGCAGGATCTCCAGCTCGTGCCGGTGCAGGTCACCGTAGTCCTGCTCAGCCGTCAGGGTGTCGGGCGGCCAGCCCCAGGATTCTCCGAAACGCTCCCAGAGCCGCCGGCGCGAACTCTGCACCGCAGGCAGGTCGATGTCGACGTCGGTGGCTCGGATGGTGCGTAGATGTGGCCCGCTGGCGAGCTGGGCGCGGGTGGGATGCGCGAAGTCGACCGGCAGCCAGGGGGACGGACGGCTCGCCATTCCTGGATCGTAGCGGACAGCGCGAGGGCGCTAGCGAGCCCGGATGTCTGCGCGGCCATCTAACCTGGTGATGTGTCACAACCACCGGTCCCGGGCGTTCCGCCCCGCCTCTCGCCGCCGTCCGGCTACGGCGGCTACGGTGGCGACCTGCAGAGCTACGGTCACCCGGCGTACGGCCAGCCGGCAGGGCCGCCACCCCAGCCGTGGGCGACCCAACCGGCGCCGTGGTCTCCGGAGCTGGTCGGTCGAACCGTTTTGGCCCTCCCGGCGGTGCCGCCGCAACGCCCCGCGGTGATCGGGCTGGCCGCGACCCTCGCCATCACCGCGTCGCTGCAGTGGGTCTGTGCACTGAGCTTCTGCTGGCTGATGGCCGTGGCCGCTGCGCGGCAGCTGGGGACCAGTGGGGTCGACGGCGCGATCTATCACATCCTCAACCGCTTCAACGACCGCCTCCTCGATGGCCTGGTCTGGCCGCTGTACCTCTTTCCGGCGGTCTCGTTCGTGCTGGGCTTTCTGCTGTTGACACATCGCTCGTGGGCCCGGCTGGCCTTCACCGCGGTCGGGGCCGGTGCGCTGGCCTGGACCGCGTGGTGGTTGCGCAACGACCTGCTCTGGTGGCTGGCGCCCGCCGGGTACGTGGCCGTCGCCGTGCTCGTGCTCTGGACCGGTCCGGCCAGCCGGTGGTATGCGTGGAAACCAGCCTCAGACCCGGCTGGTGCTGGCCAGCCGACCTAGCCGAGCGACAGCCTCGTCGATCACCGCGTCCCGCTTGCAGAAGGCCCACCTGACGTACGGCGCTCCAGCCTCGACCCGGTCGTAGAACACCTGGTGCGGGATCGCCACCACCCCACAGCTCAGCGGCAGCTCACGGCAGAACGCCACCCCGTCGGCGTAGCCGAGATGGGTGACGTCGGTGGACATGAAGTACGTACCCCGTGGCACCACCGGGTCGAGACCGACGCTGCGCAGCCCGACGGCCAGGCGGTCGCGCTTGCTCTGCAGAGCCAGCCGCTGGTGCTCGACCCAGGCGTCGCCCTCGTTGAGTGCGCGGGCGATGGCGGGCTGGAAGGGCGCGCCGGAGACGAAGGTCAGGAACTGTTTGACGGCGGTGATCTCGGTGATGAGCTCGGGGGTGCTCAGAGCCCAGCCGATCTTCCACCCGGTGGCCGAGAACGTCTTGCCCGAGGACGAGATCCGGACGGTTCGCTCCCGCATCCCAGGGAAGGTGGCCAGCGGGATGTGCAGGGTGTCGTCGTAGGTCAGGTGATCGTACACCTCGTCGCAGATGACCAACACGTCATGTGCCACGGCCAGACGGGCGATCGCGGCCAGCTCGTGGCGGTCGAGCACGGTGCCGGTCGGGTTGTGCGGGGAGTTGATCAGCAGGGCCTTGGTCCGGGGCGTGAAGGCGGCTTCCAGCTCGGCCAGGTCGAGGGTGAAGTCGGGGCCGAAGAGACCGACGCCGACGCGGGTGCCGCCGGCCAGGTCGATCGAGGCGGCGTAGGAGTCGTAGAACGGCTCCAGGGCGATGACCTCGTCGCCGGGATTCACGAAGGCGAGGATGGCGGCGGCGAGGGCTTCGGTCGCCCCGGTGGTGACCAGCACCTCGGTCTCGGGGTCGTAGTCGAGGCCGTAGTGCCGGGATGTGTGGTCGACGATCGCCTGCCGCAGGGGGGCGATGCCTCGGCCGGGTGGGTACTGGTTGATGCCCGCGGCGATGGCCTCGCGGGCCTCGGCCAGCATGAACGCGGGGCCGTCGGTGTCGGGAAAGCCTTGGCCGAGGTTGACCGAGCGGGTGGTCAGGGCGAGGGCGGACATCTCGGCGAAGATGGTGGTCGTTGAGGACCGAACTCGGTCGGCTTTCCACTGACTGGCCATGGTCGCACTGTAGTTGGCCCGGTCGGGAAGGCGGTCAGCTGTCGACCTCGAGCTCGGCGAGGGAGTTACGGGCGGGTCGGACGAGCTGCGGGGCGTTTTCGGGGATGGAGGCGTAGAAGAGCCCAGCGGCGCCGTCGCCGGTGTCGACGATGACCACGATCAGGAGCTCGTGCTTGGCGCGGATGCCGGGGACATCGAAACCGAGCTCGGACTCGATCAGCCACGCGTCGTGGCCGTCCACGGTCATCGCCCGGTTCGCGCGGTCGTCGCGGGTGACCTCGGACCCGCCGTAGAACGTTCCGGTGACGCACCGGACCACGATGGCTGCGCCGTCCTTGGGGGAGAAGAAGCCGTCGCCGGCCGTCAGCTGGCCGATCAGCACCGCGGCGAGCCATTCCTGGACGCCGGCCCGTTCGATCACCACCGACTGGCGAAGCACAGCGCGGCCGAACGGGATGCCGTACTCGGCGACGGGGGGCGACCAGGGTGCGCCGAACAGCGGGTAGGAGAGCCTGCCGCCGTGTACCCGCCCGTCAGACGGCTGCGGCGAAGGCGTCTCCTGTCGTTGCGGCGGGCAGACCGCGGTGGTGGGCGTGCCGCCGGGTCCCGTGGGACTCCCCGGGTCGTTGGTGACCCGGTTGACCACCAGCGCCATGACGACGACGAGAGCGACGAGGACCACGATCAGACCCAGCATCCAGCCGGAGCGCCGCGTTCTGCGCGCTCCGGTAAGTGCTCCATACGTGGAGTTGGCCGTCGGGGGAACGGCAGTCCGCGGGGCGGGGGCGGGTGATGGCGGGGGAGCGGCTTGTGGAGTGGCCGAGAGGGCGGCCGACCAGTTCTGGCCGTCCCAGAAGCGGAACATCCCCGAGAGCCCGCCCGGATCCGGATACCAGCCGGGAGGGGCACTCATGGCCCGAGCCTAGTGGGCGGCCGGCCGGGCTCGGCCGAGAGGCGGGCCTTGGGCATCCTTGCGGGCACAATGGGTCAGTGAGCAGCTCCCGATCCTCGACCCGCCGTCGGCGTGGACGCCTCACACCGTTGACCGTGGTCGGGATCGTGCTGCTGGCCTTCGGGCTGGGTTGCCTCGTTTGGGTCGGCTACCAGTTCTTCGGGACCAACATCGTGTCCCATCAGGCCTACACGCAGGAGAAGGACGGCCTGCGCAACCGGTGGGCGGCGGCGAGCGCCGCCCCGACCACCACGGAACCGACCGAGGTCGAGGGCTCAACCAGCACGCCGGCCAGGGAGCACGTGATCCCCGGCGACGCGATAGCGCTGCTGCGGATCCCGGCGTTCGGGTCGGACTACGAGGTGCCGATCCTCTCCGGCACCGACCTGGACACCCTGTCCCGCGGCGTCGGCCACTACACCTCCACGGCGATGCCCGGCGAGGTGGGGAACTTCGCGGTCGCCGGCCACCGGGTCACGCACGGGCAGCCGTTCAACCGTCTGCTGGAGCTCAACGCGGGCGATCAGGTCATCGTGGAGACCCGGGACGCCGTCTACACCTACGTCCTCGACGAGCCGCCGAAGTCCCTGACCGTCCAGGCCAGTGCGTCGTGGGTGCTCGACCCGGTGCCGGGCGAAGAGGGTGCCACCCCGACCAGGGCGCTGCTGACCCTGACCACCTGCCAGGACCTTTTCCACTCACCGGACCGGTCGATCGGGTTCGCCCACCTGGCCAGCACCAAGAACAAGGGCTGACCCGCGACGGTGGACGAGCCTGGCTCTAGGGTGGCGACATGGCCGAGCTATCCGTGACGGATGACACCGCAGCCCTGATCCAGCAGATCAAGAACCTCGCCATCGTGCACGGTGAGGTGGTCCTGTCCTCGGGACGGACGGCTGACTGGTACATCGACATGCGGCGGGTGACCCTCGATGGGGTCAGCGCCCCGATCATCGGCCGGGTGATGCGTGACCTGGTCTCGGACTGGGACTTCGCGGCGGTCGGTGGTCTGACCCTGGGTGCTGACCCGGTGGCGACGTCGATGATGCATGCCGCCGCCGCCGCCGGAGCGCGGCTGGACGCGTTCGTGGTCCGCAAGGCCGAGAAGGCCCACGGTCTGCAGCGTCGGATCGAGGGGACCCCGGTGGAGGGACGACGGGTGCTGGCCGTCGAGGACACCAACACTACCGGAGGCTCCGTACTGACCGCCGTTGCGGCGCTCCGGGAGGCCGGCGCCGAGGTGGTCGGGGTGGCGGTCATCGTCGACCGCAACACCGGTGCGCGGGAGCGGATCGAATCCGAGGGACTTCAGTATCGCTACGCCATCAGTGCGGCCGATCTGGGGTTGACCTGAAGCGACGGCGCAGATCCCGATGCCAGCCGGGGTGGGCGGCCCTCCAGGCATTACCCTGTGACCAACCCGTACCTCTTGGTCGGACGAGAGTTGGAAGCTGAGGAGTCTGGATGAACGCCGTCGTCGTCATCATCATCATTCTGGTCATCGTCGCGATCATCGCCCTGGTGGCGATGGGGTCCTACAACGGCTTCGTGAAGTCCCGGAATCTCATCCAGGAGTCCTGGCGCCAGATCGACGTCGAGCTCAACCGGCGCTATGAGCTGCTGCCCAACCTGGTCGAGACGGTCCGCGCGTTCGCCTCGCACGAACGCAACACCCTCGAAGACGTCACCCGGCTGCGGACCCAGGCGCAGCAGGTCTCTCACCAGGACGGGTCAATGCCCAGCCAGGCGCGGTCCGACGTGGAGGAGCAGCTGTCCGGGGCGGTCCGCAACCTGATCGTCAGTGTCGAGGCGTACCCGGACCTGAAGAGCAACAGCAACTTCCTGGAGCTGCAGCAGCAGCTGGCCGAGACCGAGGACCGGATCGCCGCCGGGCGTCGTTTCTACAACGCCAACGTGCGGGTCTACAACACCAAGATCGACTCGGTGCCGTCCAACGTCATCGCAGGAATGTTCAAGTTCGAGAAGGCGACCTACTTCGAGGTCAACGACCCGTCGGTGCGGCAGGCGCCCAGCGTCAGCTTCGGTGAGATCGCCTACCGTGGCGACCAGCAGCAGGGTCAGCTGCCGCCCCAGCAGTCAGCGCCGCCGGTCCAGTTCGGTCAGCCCAGCGAGGCGTTGCCGAACCCGCAGCAGTATCAGCCCGCACCCCCCCAGGAAGCACCGCAGCAACAGCCTTACGGTCAGTACGGCCAGCAACCGCCGCAGCAGTACGGACAGCCGCAAGGCCAGCAGCCACCGGCTGCCGGGGGGTACCAGCCGCCCGAGGCCTGGCCGACCAACGACCCGCCGCAACAGAATCGCTGACTCACAGCCGCCAACCTTCGAGGAAAGAGCCTTTCGTGTCGTCTGACATGACCTACCAGCAGCTTGGTCGATCGGGACTGACGGTCTCAACAGTCGGCCTCGGCTGCAACAACTTCGGCGCCCGGATGGCCGATGAGGACGTACCGACCGTGGTGTCAGCCGCGATCGATGCGGGTATCACCCTGTTCGACACCGCCGACGTCTACGGCAACCGGGGTGGTTCGGAGACCTTGCTCGGCCAGGCGCTCGGGTCGCGCCGGGGTGAGGTCATCGTCGCCACCAAGTTCGGCGCAGACATGGGCGGAGCCAACGGACCGGACTGGGGGGTGCGCGGGTCCCGGCGCTACATCCGGCTGGCGGTCGAGGCGTCGCTCCGGCGGTTGGGTACCGACTGGATCGACCTGTACCAGATGCACACATCGGACGAGAACACCCCGATCGAGGAGACGCTCGCGGCGCTCAGCGAGCTGGTCACCGAAGGCAAGGTCCGCTACATCGGATCCTCCAACTTTGCCGGCTGGCAGGCGATGGACGCCGACTGGACCGCCCACAGCTCCGGCTACGAACCGTTCATCTCGGCGCAGAACGAGTACTCCTGGCTGAACCGGGACATCGAGGCCGAGCTGGTGCCCGCGCTGGACCACACCGGCCAGAGCCTGTTGCCCTACTTCCCGCTGGCCCGTGGTCTGCTGACCGGCAAGTACAAGCGCGGCGAGAGCGCGCCTGCAGGCACCCGGCTGGAGAGCCAGGCCGCGCAGCTCGAGGCAGCCGACTTCGACAAGGTCGAAGCCATCGAGAAGTTCGCCGCCGACCGCGGCATCACCATCCTGCACGTCGCCATCGGTGCCCTGGCCGCTATGCCCACCGTCGGCTCGGTCATCGCCGGCGCCACCAAGGTCGAACAGATCGAGCAGAACGTGGCCGCCGGCCTCTGGGTCCCCAGCGGCGATGACCTCGAAGCCCTCCTCGCCATCACCGCCTGACCCTGCGCCCGTACCCGGCCGTGCTGGCGCGCTGGGCGCGCTGTTGGGCGCGGCCTGTCGGGCGCGGCCTGTCGGTTCCCCAGGTAAACGTGGGGATCCAGCACCTCACCCAGGAAACTTCCTGGGTGAAGTGACAGTTTCCCGGGTAGAAGCGAGCGTTGGCGGTCGGGCCGGCCCGGCCCCGCCCGCTGAGGGAGCTGGATATTCGACGTACGCCAGCGCCGGCCGATGCTGCATACCACCGACGGCGAGGCCGGGCTCTCCTGCTGTATTGACGCCGTCGCATCCCCGCGGCTCGTGCCGACACGTTTGGCCGGCACGCTCGTAGGCGCTGAACGTCACCGCTCTACCCGAACAACTGCCACTTCACCTACGAAGTTTCCTGGGTGAGGTGACGGATCCCCATGTTTACCTGGGGAACCGACGGGCCGGCAGCGCTCACCTGGGGAACCGACAGGCCTGCGGCGCCTACCCCAGGACCGTCAGGCGGTCGGGTCAGGCGGTCGCGGCGCGCTCGCGACGGTTGCGGCGGCGGGCGAGCAGGAACTCGACGGCCATCGGGATCAGGGAGACGAAGACGATCAGGAGCAGCACGACCTCGATGTTGCGGTGGATGAAGTCGATGGTGCCGAGGTAGTAGCCGGCGATCGAGACGCCGCACGCCCAGAGGATGCCGCCGACCGCGGTGAAGGCGATGAACCGGCGGAAGTCCATCCGGCCCACGCCAGCCACCAAGGTGACGAAGGTGCGGACGATGGGGACGAAGCGGGCCAGGATCAGCGCCCGACTGCCGTACTTCTTGAAGAACGCCTCGGTCTGTTCGACGTACTTCTGTCTGAAGATCCTCCCCATCAGCCCAGTCCGTGGTTTGAACAGCGGCGGCCCGATCAGCCGCCCCAGCCAGTAGCCGCTGACGTTGCCCAGCACTGCGGCCACAGTGAGCACGATGCAGACGAACCACAGCGGATGATGGATGGTGCCGAGCGCCACGAACAGTCCGACAGTGAAGAGCAGCGAGTCGCCGGGCAGGATGGCGAACAGACCGCACTCGGCGAACAGGATGAACGCGACACCCCACAGTGCGTAAGGCCCGAACACGTTGTTGATCAGGTAGTCCGGGTCGAACCAGGAGGGCAGCAGCATCGGCGTCAGCAGCGCGGCGTCGAGAGGAGTCACGCGGAAACGGTACCGTCGCTGGCTGTGAGTTTCCTAAGCGACGACGACCCGGCGCAGAACCAGCCCAACGGCGTTGGACCCCATCCGCAGCCCTGGCCCGACGACCCGCGGCTCGACCCCGCCCTGCTGGCGGAGGGCGACCGGCGCAACGTCGTCGACGAATACCGCTACTGGCGGCTGGCGGCGATCGTCGCCGACCTCGACCAGCACCGGCACCGCCTCCACGTGGCCATCCAGAACTGGGAGCACGACTTCAACATCGGCTCGATGGTCCGGACCGCGAATGCGTTCAACGTGGCCGGCGTGCACATCATCGGGCGTCGGCGCTGGAATCGACGCGGCGCCATGGTCACCGACCGCTATCTGCACGTGCATCATCACCCGGACGTCGCGGACTTCGTCAGCTGGCTGACCGAGGCGGGCTACACCGCCGTCGGCGTGGACAACATCGCGGGTGCGGTGCCGCTGGAGACCACCGTGCTGCCCCGGGACGTCTGCCTGGTCTTCGGTTCCGAGGGTCCAGGGCTGACCGAGGAGCTGGTCACCGCCTGCAGCCAGCTCGTGGCCATCACCCAGTACGGCTCGACCCGGTCGGTCAACGCCGGCGCCGCCGCGGCCATCGCCATGTACCACTGGGCAATTCAATGGGCCGCCCCCCACGAACCCGACCCGGTCGGCTGATCGGACCGGTCATCACCGCCGCCGGTCAGCCACCCGGTCGGCGGCGCAGGGTGGCGATCGCGCGTCGATAGGCGTCGACGTGTCGACGCCCGGCGTCGGACCACTCACGGGCCGAGAGGTCCGGCCGACCGGGCAGCGGTGAGCGGTCGAGCTCGGTCAGGTGCTCGAGCAACGTCTCGCAGGTCAGCTCGCCCTGGTACTGACGGACCCAGCCCGATCCGACCTCGGTCGCGAGGCGGGCGTTGACGTCGTTGGCCGGCACCAGCACCGGGCGATCGAGGGAGAGACTGGTCAGCACACCACCCGAGTTGTGCATGTCGCGATAGGGCAGCACGATGAGCTCGGACTCGCCGACCAGCTCGACCAGCTCGGCGTCGCTGATGTAGGCGAGGCTGACGCGCACCCGGCCGTCGGCGGCGGCGAGCGCGGTCACTCGGCCGGCCAGGTCGTCGTCGGACGGTTGGCCGGCGATTCGCAGGGACCAGGACGCCGGGGTCCCCACGAACGCCCGCTGCAGCGCCTCAACACCCTTGTAGCGACGGATCAGTCCGAAGTACCCGAGCCGACCGGGAATCGATTCCGGCTGAGGATGGTCCGCGAACCAGTCGCGGTAGTGGCCGTGCACGATGGTGACGAACTCCGTACCGCGCTCCAGCTCCGTGGAGGTGTTGATCCGCACCAGCAGGGTGGTCTGTCGCTGGAACTGCTGCAGCAGCTGCCGCTGCACCCAACTGAGCGCGTCGGGGAGCTCGAGATTGTGCACGGTGCTGACGATGGGGATCCGCAGCAGCCGGAGCTTCACCAGAAGCGCTGCGGTCAGAGCCTGCCGAACCCAGGCTCTGGGTCGGCTTCTCCCGTTCACCAGGATCTCGGGCCAGTGCACGTGGAAGACGTCGTAACGGTCGAGTAGGGCGCGGCGCCAGCTGAAGGTACGCAGCTCGACCCCCGGGACCGCGTCGATGGACCGCCGGAGCATCACGATGTACGGGTTCGTCGTCGCCCGCGGTTCGGGGAAGGACTGCTGCACCACCAGCGGTGGACCCGGAACGGGCACCGCGGCCGCGACTGGCTGGTTCGGATCGTTCGTGCTCATCCTCGTCGAGGTTAGCGAGGACCTGGCCGCATCCGTTAACTCCGGCTCAGTCGGTCTGGGTGACCTTCTTGAGGCCACGCGGCGCGTCAGGGTCCAGGCCCAGCGCGCGGGCCAGCTTTTCGACCATCAGCTGCGCGGGGATGATGAGGGCCAACGGGGCCAGCAGCTCGGTCAGGTCGGGACCGCCGACGGCCAGGTCGCAGGCGTTGCGGAACGCCTCGTCCCCGCCGAAGCCGAGCACGGGACTGCCGGTGGCCCGGAGGGTGGCGGCCAGCTCGGTCAACGGCGGCAGCGTGGGCCCGGCCGGCCCGGCGACGAGCAGGGTCACGAGTTCGTGGTCGACGATGGCGATCGGGCCGTGCTTGAGGTCGGCGTAGGACAGACCACGGACGGGGCGCAGACAAGTCTCCTCCAGCTTGAGCGCCACCTCGAGGGTGGTGCCGAAGGCGAGTCCGCGTCCGCTGGCCAGCACCTCCTGGGTGGCGGCCAGGGCCGAGACCATGGCGTCGAGATCGGTGGACTGGGTGAGCATGCGTTCGGCTTCGAGGGGTACCTGGGCGAAGTCGGCGTCCAAGGTGCCGGGTCGGGAGGAGAGCGCGTCCACCGCCACCGCCAGCGCCGCGACCTGCGTGGTGTAGGTCTTCGTTGCCGGGACGGCGAACTCCCGGCCGGCCTGGGTGACCAGCGCCACGTCGGCCCCCCGGGCGAGCGGCGAATCGGCGATGTTCGTCACCGCGATGGTGGCAGCGCCCGACTTCCGCGCCCACTCCTGCGCCTCGACGATCTCCTCGGTCGCCCCGGACTGGCTGACGCAGATGGTCACGGTGTCGCTCAGGTCCAGCTCTGCGTGATACAGGGTGGCCACCGAAGGAGCTGCCAGGGACGCAGGCACGCCGGCGTGTACCTCAGCCAGGTAGCGCGCGTAGATGGCGGCGTTGTCGCTGGAGCCACGGGCGACCAGCAGGATCCGGCGACGGCTTCGCGCCAGCTGCGCGATGTCGCCGCGACGAGGAAGCAGGCTCGACAGCGTGCGCTCGAGGGCAGCAGGCTGCTCGGCGATCTCGAGAGCCATCTGGGTCGTGGAGCCCTCGACCCGGACGTCAGGACCTGTACCGGCCTTGTTCGACACCTTGACACTCCCTCATACTGGTATTCACTGGTCTTGTTGGAGCACCGGCGAATGGCTAGGAGACCCCATTGGAGCACGACTTCGGCGGCACCGAGTTCGGGGGCTATCGGCCCGAGCGTCCTCTGAAGGCGGCGACCACCAAGCGCGCCCAGGTCAGAGCGATTCTCGAGCAGCTGATCGACGCCGAGCTCAACCCCGGTGACGCCATCCCCTCCGAACGGGCCCTGGTCATCCGCCTGGGCGTCAGTCGGGTCACGGTCCGCCAGGCGATCGCCGACCTCGTCGACGCCGGCGCGCTGGAACGGGTGCACGGCAAGGGGACCTACGTCACCGGCCCGCAGGTCGACTCGCGGCTGCACCTGACCTCGTTCTCCCGGGAGATGCGCGACCGCGGCCTGCTGCCGGCCACCGTGGTCCTCTCAGCCGCAGAGGAGCCGGCCGGCGACGACGTCTCGTACGCGCTGCGCATCCGCCCCGGGCGGCCCGTGATCCGGGTCGAGCGACTACGGACCGCCGACGGGACGCCGATGGCGTACGAGGTCGGGCACTACCCGTCGACCCTGTTCCCCGGCCTGCTGCAACGCGAGCTGGGGGCGCTCTACGACGTCTTCGCCAGTGAGTACGGGGTGGTGGTGACCAGTGGGGAGCAGACCGTCCGGGCGGAGTCAGCCGACGCGTCCCAGGCACGGATCCTGGGGATCGCCAAACGGGCGCCGCTGTTGGTCCAGGAACGGGTGACCTACGCCGGCGACCGGGTGATCGAGCTGTCCACGTCGTGGTACCGGGCGGACCGCTACCGCATCCATATGGCCATCACCCCTCGGGGTGCGCGCGAGAATTGACCCATGACGTCGCCGTTCTTCCCCTCATCCAGTCCGATCGACGAGCTGAACGTGCCGTTCGACCCGGCCCAGGTCCAGGCCAAGGTGATCCGGCGGCGCCGGCTGATGAGGTCCCGGCTGACCAGTCTGGTGATCACCGTGATCTTCCTGGTCGTCATCTACCTCTGGCAGCGCGACCAGCTCACTGGCGCCGGCTTCATCGGTCTCTATGCCCTGGTGCTGGCGGTCTCGGTGGCCTGGTTCGTGGTGTACCTGGTCGGGTATCGACGCGCTCAGCGCGAACTGGCCGACGTCGGCACTGGGCCGGCGGTACGGATCGGGCGGGCCGGGGTGGAGCTCAGGGGCGTTTACGCGGCGTGGCCGGAGGTGGTCTCCCTGGCCGCGGTGAAGGGAGGCCTCGGCCGGTCGCCGCGGCTCCAGCTCAGCCGGAGCAACGGTGAGCCGGTGAGCGTGCCTCTGGACCAGATCGACGTCCGTCCGGCCACGCTGGACCTGACGGCCCGTGCCTACTCCGGCGGCCGACACGGGGTGGATCTGCAGGCCCTCGAGTCATGACCGGCACCTCGAGGCCAGCATCCGGCGCAGGACGTCGGTCCGTTCGCGGACCCGCCGACCCACCACGAAGCTGACGTCGGGGTCTCCGGCCGCTTGGTCCAGCACGTCGGGCGACGTGGCGTCCACTCCGGCCCTGGGGAACAGCGACCCGGTCAGGGCGAACGCCCACAGCATGCCGGAGTCGCCCATCTGCTTCAGCCCTTCGACGTAGGCCGAGAGATAGGGCTCGAGCACTGCCGACTGCGCCGGCCGCCAGAACGCGACGCCGAACTTCCACATCAGGTCCACCGGGATCCGCCGGTCGACGAGGAGGAGCTGCCAGGCGCGGTGCTTGGCCGCCGCGTCGGGCTGGGCGCAGAGAGCGCTCTCGGCGCTGACCCAGGCTTCGGGGTTGTTGTCCTCGTCCAGTAGCGCGGTGACCTCGGTCTCGTCCAGCCTGCCGAGCTCGGCCAGCCGGGTCAACCGCTGCCAACGCAGGTCAGGCGTGTCGGCGCGACGGGTCAGCTCGGCCAGCTGGTCGTCCCCGGTGGCCGTCCGCGCCAGCGCCCGAACCGCGGGCAACCGTCGCGATGGCTGGTCGGCGAGCTCGATGCTCAGGTCGGCCAGCCGGGACAGCGAGGCGCTGCGCCGCTCGCTGGGTGACCAGTAGTCAGCCACCTCCACGGCGAGCTGGAGCAGCGGTTCGATCACGCTGTCAGCGGTCTCGTGCGGCAACACGTTGACGACGCAGTCGACGAACTCCTCGACCCCGAGATCGCCGGTGAACACCAGGTCCCAGGCGGTGGTCACGGCCAGCGTGCGCCCCAGTGCGGTCGGCAGCCGGCCACCGTCACGCAGCAGCCGGTGCAGCGATAGCTGGTCGGGTCGGACCGAGGCGAAGGTGAGGTCGTCGTCGTTGAGCACCAGCATGGCGCCGGCGGGCACCGGGGGCAGCTCGGTCCGCTCGGCTTCCACCCGAACCGGAACCGTGCTCAACCGCTCCAACGTCTCTGCACCACCGTCGTAGACGCCGACATCCAGCCGGTGTGGCAACGGTGGCCGAGCGCCCGGTCCGGTTGCCACGAGGGTGACCGCGTCGTCGGTGCGGAGCAGGCTCAGGCGGTCCAGGCCCGACGTCTCCAGCCACCCGTGCACCCAGGCCCCCAGGTCCCGACCGGCAACCTCCTCGATCTCGCGGACCAGATCGGTCAGCGTGGTGTTCTGCCAGGCGTACCGCCGGAAGTAGCCGGCGAGCGCGGTCACGAAGACGTCCTCGCCGACGTAGGCGACCAGCTGCTTCAGCACGGCCGCACCCTTGGGATAGGTGATCGCGTCGAAGCTGGCCGCGGCCGCGGCCGTGTCGGGGATGGGCTGGCGGATGGGGTGGGTGGTCGGAGACTGGTCCGCGGTGTACGCGCGGAGCTTGTCACCGGCCAGCGTTCCCGCCCAGATATCGGTGAACTCGGTGGCTGCGGTCGCGCACCAGGCGCAGGCCCACTGCGCGAACGACTCGTTCAGCCAGAGGTCGTCCCACCAGGTCATCGTGACCAGGTCGCCGAACCACATATGGGCCATCTCGTGCAGCAGGATCATGGCTCGTTCTTCGCGTTCGGCGTAGGACGGCTCCTCCCGGTAGACCACCCCGTCGGTCCAGGTGACGCAGCCGTAGTTCTCCATGGCGCCCCCGAACTCGGGCATGAAGACCTGGTCGTAGCGGGTCTGCGGGAAGGCCAGACCGAACTGCCGACCGTAGAAGGCGAGACCTCGTTCGGTGAGGTCGAACAGCTCCTCCGCGTCCCGGTCGAGCAGCGGAGCGAGCGAGGCACGAGCCCACAGTCCGAGGTCGTAGCCGCCCCGCCGCGCCCGGATCTCGTACAGGGGTCCCGCATTGACCACCGGCAGATACGTGGAGAGCCGGGGGGTGTCCGCGAACCGCCAACGCCGGGCGGTCTGCGACCGGGTCACCTCGGCCGGGGCGGAGTTGCTGACCACCGACCACTGCGTCGGCGCGGTGACCGTGATCCCGAACACCGCTTTCAGGTCCGGCTGGTCGAAGCAGGCGAAGACGACGCGCGCGTCGTCGGGCTCGAAGCTGGTCCAGACGTAGACCGAGGAGTCCGCCGGGTCCACAGCGCGGTGGATCCCTCGACCGCGGTGGGTCTCCCGCTGGACCGAGCGCACCGTCACCACGTTGTCGACGGCCAAGTCGGTCAGGACCAGCCGACCATCGGTGGGGGGTCCACTCGGCAGCGGCTTCCCGTTGAGCGTGGCCTCCTCCACCACACCCAGACACTCGATGAAGGTATCGGCGCCTGCGTCGAGGCAGGAGAACGTCACCGTGGACGTGGTCACCGCGGCGTCGCCCTCGAGCAGGCCGGTCAGGTCCAGCACGAGGTCATAGCGATGGACGCGGAGCAGAGCGGCGCGGCGGGTGGCCTCATCCTGGGTGAGGTTCAGCGACGCGGGCACGACAGCTCCTGGGGCTCGACGGTGGGCATGGCTTCGACGCTAGGCGGCGGTGACCTGACTGTCCATCGAGGATCGAGGAAATGTGCGTAAGCCGGTGCCCTATTCCCGCGCTCGGGGTTGTTTGGCAGACTGAGCCAGTCCGGCAGGGGTCGGACACCAAGACGAGAGATGAGAGCCAGACATGCCAATCGCAACGCCCGAGGTCTACGCCGAGATGATCGATGCGGCCAAGAAGGGATCGTTCGCCTACCCGGCCATCAACGTGAGCTCCTCTCAGACGCTGAACGCCGCGCTGCAGGGGTTCACGGAGGCGGGTTCCGATGGCATCGTTCAGGTCTCCACCGGTGGCGCGGAGTACGCCTCTGGCCCCACCATCAAGCAGATGGTCTCCGGAGCCTCGGCGCTGGCGGCCTACGCTCACGAGGTCGCGAAGAACTACCCCATCAACGTCGCGTTGCACACCGACCACTGCCCCAAGGACAAGCTCGACGGGTACGTCCGTCCGCTGATCGCCATCTCGCAGGAGCGGGTGAACCGCGGCGAGAACCCGCTCTTCCAGTCGCACATGTGGGACGGCTCGGCCGTGCCGGTCGAGGAGAACCTGTCCATCGCGAACGAGCTGCTGGGCCTCACGGCCGCGGCCCACATCATCCTCGAGATCGAGGTCGGCGTGGTCGGCGGTGAGGAGGACGGCGTGAGCCAGGAGATCAACGACAAGCTCTACACCACCGTCGAGGACGGGCTGCGGACCGTCGAGGTGCTGGGAACCGGTGAGAAGGGTCGCTACATCACGGCGCTGACCTTCGGCAACGTGCACGGTGTCTACAAGCCCGGTTCGGTCAAGCTCCGTCCCGAGGTGCTCAAGGAGATCCAGCAGAAGGTCGGCGAGAAGATCGGTAAGGCCAACCCCTTCGACCTCGTGTTCCACGGCGGCTCCGGCTCCACCCTGGAGGAGATCCGTGCGGCGGTCGACTACGGCGTGATCAAGATGAACATCGACACCGACACCCAGTACGCGTTCACCCGTCCCGCCGCTGCGCACATGTTCCTCAACTACGACGGCGTGCTGAAGATCGACGGCGAGGTGGGCAACAAGAAGTCCTACGACCCGCGGGCCTGGGGCAAGGCGGCCGAGGCCGGGATGGCCCAGCGCATCGTCACCGCGTGCGAAGACCTGCGGTGCACGGGCACGTCGCTCAACACGTGACAGCCGTTCCCTGGCTGGCCGCCCGACCCGCCCCCGTCAGCCGCGTCTGGTCGGGCAGCAAGACCATCGCCGAGAACGTCGAGGGCGACGACCTGGGCGACGTGCTGGAGCTGCATGCCGACGCACAGGCGTGGTGGGTGATGCCCCGGTCCGACGACCAGTCGGGTCGAGAGCTGCACCGGGCGGCCCAGCCCCTCGGACTCGACGAGCTGGCGATCCGTGAGCTGCTGGCCAACGACCATCGTGCGAAGTACGAGCAGCTGGGACAGGCGCGGCTGGTGATGACCAACGCCGTCGTCGTGGACGAGGAGAAGGCTGAGCTGACCGCTCATCCTGTGTCCCTGGTGATGACCGAACGGGCGCTGATCTGCCTGGTCGACCCCAGCAGCGGCTTCCACCCGGCCCAGCTGTTGACCCAGCGGGCGGAGATGTTGGCCCACGGCGGCACAGAGCACGCCCTGCAGCTCGTCCTGACCGCGGTGATCAACACCTACGAGAACGTGGTCGAGTGGCTGGAGAGCAGTAGCGACCAGCTAGCGGAGGCCCTTTTCGAGGAGCGACCGCTGACTCAACCCGAACAGATCTGGGCGTTCCGAGTGCGCACCGTGCTCTCCCGGCTCCGGCGCCTGACCGACCCCATGCGCAGCGTGATGGATGAGCTGGCGGACCGGGACGGGAGCGACGATGTGGTGAACCGCAGGTGGTCGACGATCCGTGACCAGCACCGGCGGGTGGCGAACGCGGCCGACGCTCTTCGGGAAGCTCTGGCCTCGCTGATGGACACCAGCCTGGCCCTGGCCGACCTACGGATGAACACGATCATGAAGAAGCTGACCGGCTGGGCCGGGATCATCGCCGTGCCGACGCTGGTCACCAGCTTCGTCGGGATGAACGTCGACTTCCCCCTGGACGGCACGCGGCCGGGCTTCTGGGTGTACACGGTGATCATGGTTGCGGCCATCGTCTGGCTCTACCTCACCTTCAGGCGCAAGGAATGGATCTGAGGATCTCGTCCTAGCGCTGCGCGATGTCCGCTTCGAGCAACAGCGGCGCGTGGTCGGACGGCAGCTTGCCCTTGCGCGCCTCGCGGTCGACGTAGGCGTCCACTGGTGTCACCGACCGGCTGGCCAGCACCAGGTCGATCCGCATCCCGAGATCCTTGTGGAACATGCCCGCCCGGTAGTCCCAGTAGGTGAAGGCACGATCACTCTTGCCCGGTCGAGCCGGCAGGTCGGTGAGGCCCCAGTCGAGGAGCTCCTGGACCCGAGCCCGCTCCGCCGGGGTCACGTGGGTCGAGTGAGGGAAGGCAGCGATGTCCCAGACGTCCTCGTCGTGGGGCGCTACGTTGAAGTCGCCCATGATCACCATCGGGTCCACCGGGTCGTGGCCGTCCAGGGTCTTGCGCAGCTCAGCGAGCCACTCGAGCTTGTAGACGTAGTGCGGGTCGTCGAGCGTACGCCCGTTGGGTACGTAGACGCTGGTCACGACCAGCCCGCCGCAGCGGGCTGTGGCGTAGCGAGCCTCTGGATACGTCGCGAGCTGCGTGGCCAGGGGCTCCAGGCCGACGCGGGAGAGGATGGCCACCCCGTTCCAGCGACCCTCGCCGACGGGCAGTGACTCATACCCCAGTGCGGCCAGCTCGGCGACCGGGAAGGCGTCGTCGGCGCACTTGGTCTCCTGCAGCGCCACCACGTCGGGGGAGCGCTGTTCCAGCCAGCCGAGCAGCCGCGGCAGCCGGGCTCCGATCGAGTTCACGTTCCAGGTGGCGATCAGCACCAGACCATCTTCACGCACCCGCCGGATCGCGCGAACCCTGCCTCAGCCGAGGCGCGTAGCCGGTTCCGGGCGGTGGATCCCTCGCGGCCGGTAGCCGACCAGCTCTGACAGCCCGGCCAGGTCCGACAGCAGCCAGAGGATGGCCAGCCACATCTCGGTGCCCTGCAGGCCCGGAACGCTCCGCGGCACCGAACCGGACGGGTTGGGCGCCTGGAAGCCGAAGCCCCGGCCGTCGGTCCAGTGACCCAGCAGGTCACCGAGCAGCCGGCCGGCCAGCGTGGAGATCTCGGCCGAACGGTACGAGCTCTGCTTCCGGGCCAGCCACAACGGATGCGCGACGTCGAGCACGTTGCAGGCGTTCTGCCGCTCCGGTGCGAAGAGGGCTGCATTGCGGGTGTGCTCGAGCACGGTGTCGATCACCCGGTCCGGATAGGGCAGTGGCAGACCGAACTGGGCGAAGGTCCCACGCGACGCCCGGTAGAAGCCGTTCACGACCTGGAGCAGACCGTCGTTCTCCTCCGGTGAACCCCACATGCCGGTCCGCGGATCGGCCCGGGTCAGCAGCCAGCCGAACAGTGCCTCCGCCGCTCCGCCGGCACCAGGGACGCCACGCACCAGGTTCCAGCGCAGACCGGTGCCGACCATGTCGACCCAGGCGCCGGCGCTCCAGGCGCGACCCGACCAGGGCAGCGAGCCCAGCTGGTCGACCAGGTCCGCGGGGGAGGTGTCGGCCAGGATCCGGATGGGCTCAGGGAACTCGCTTCCCAGCACGTCGAGGGCGTAGCCGACACTGAGCACGTGGTAGCCGGCGTCACCGTCGAAGGTGTCACGGACCGGCGGCAGCTGGTCGCCCTCCTGGTCGAACGCGGCGACCAGCCCGGTCCGCGGGTCCTGCAGGCGGCGCAGCCGGTGAGCCTGCTCGGCGGCGCTCAGCTGGGTGGGTGGGCCGGCCAGGAGCAGGTCGGCGATCTCGATGGCGTCGCACTGCGCCCGCACGGTCGGGGCCTCGCCGGGTCGGTCGACGAACAGTCCCTGCTGCAGCTCGGGGACCCAGGAGCGCGCCAGGATGTCGTCGGCCTGGTCGCGGGCCCGTCCCAGGAACGCGGTCAGCCGCTCGCCCAGGTCGCCCGTCACCGCGACCGGCTCCGTCGCCGGCTGAGGTACTCGCCACTTGATCAGCCGCGCCGGGTTCCCACCGACGACGGCCCCCGGCGGCACATCCTTGGTCACGACCGCGCCCGCCGCGATCACCGCCTTGGCGCCCACGGTGACGCCGTCCAGGATCACCGCGTGCGAGCCCACCCACACGTCGTCACCGATGGTGATGCCGCGCGAGCTGATCGGCTGCCGGAAGACCTCGAGATCCGGGTCGCTCATCGTGTGGTTGAAGGCGAGGATCGAGGTATGCGCCCCGATCCGGACGGCGTCGCCGAGGGCGATCTCGCCGCGCACCACGCTGAACGCGTTGATGGTGCAGTTGCGTCCGGCGGTCAGCGTGCCGGTGACGTACGCGTGCGCCGCGATGTAGCTCTCGGCGCCGAGCTCGAGTCGGTCGCTCTGGACGGCCGCGAGCTCGCTGATGAAGCAGTGCTCGCCGAATGCGTACCTGGGGTCGCCGGTCGGCCCGACGGAGGCGAGCTCGGCCTGCAGGTCGAGCTGACGTTGCTGTTGCTCGGTGTCTGCCGTGCGCCAGAACCACCAGGGCGAGTAGTCGAAGTGGTGCCGGTCGAACGGTGCTGTGGCGACGATGCTCATGACCCGGTACGTCCTTCGGCTGCTCGGCGTGGTGTTCGATGGGTAAGCGTTTACCCAGCCTAGTGCCGGGGGTTCCATCGTGTCGAGTACGCCCTGGTGCGAGCACGCAGTTCGATAGCCGATTTCTCCCACCCCTTCTACGCGGACGAACGCAACTCCTGCACGACGAGGATGTGGATGACGAGCCCACGATCCTTGCTCGGTGAGATTCGGTCCGGGCGCTGCTCTTCCCATTCATTCGTCGACGTGATATTTTTTCACAACGGAAATGGGAAAGCGGTTGCCGACGTACGACGCTGATCCCTTCTTGCCTCAGTGAGCCTTGGAGCGACCCTTGGACGGTCGCCCCAGGGCTACCGACAATTGCTGATCTGCGGGCTCTTCGAGTGGCCCTTCCAATGGAGTAGGTGACGTGGTGTGAGCTCAAAGGTGAACTTCGACCGTCGTGGTAAGCGCTTACCTCCCGTGCCGGCCCACGCGGTCGACACGGCAACGACTCGAGCCCCGGCCGAGGGCTCCCGTCCGCCGGCGAGACCCCGGCGCAGACTGGGCAAGGACAAGATGTTGGTCCTGTTGCTGGGCCTTCCCGGTGGCCTCGCACTGCTGCTGTTCCACTACGTACCGCTGCTGGGCAACGTGATCGCCTGGCAGGACTACCAGCCGTACCTGGGTCTGACGGAGTCGGACTGGGTCGGCTTCGCCAACTTCTCCTTCCTGGTGGACGGCAACCCGGAGTTCTTGAACGCACTGAAGAACACGCTGATCCTGACCGTGATCCAGACCGTGCTCATCTTCCCGGTCCCGCTGGTCATCGCCCTGCTGCTCAACAGCCTGGCGGGCGAGCGACTGAAGCGGCTGCTCCAGTCGATCCTCTACCTGCCCCACTTCCTGTCCTGGGTGATCGTGGTGGCGCTGTTCCAGCAGATGCTCGGAAACGCCGGGATGCTCAACACGTTTCTGGTGCAGAACGACCTGCCGATCCTGCACATCATCGGAGCGCCTGACCTGTTCCGGGTGCTGATCACGAGTCAGGCGATCTGGAAGGACGCCGGCTGGGGCACCATCATCTTCCTGGCGGCCATCTCCCGGATCGACCAGGAGCAGTACGAGGCCGCCGCCGTCGACGGCGCCACCGCCTGGCAGCGGATGATCAGCATCACGCTGCCGGCGCTCAAGGGCCTCTTCATCCTGCTGCTGATCCTCCGGCTCGGCAGCAGCCTTTCGGTCGGCTTCGAGCAGATCATCCTGCAGCAGGGACCAGTCGGGCTACAGGCGAGCGAGGTGCTGGACACCTGGGTCTACAACAACGGCATCCTCGGCGGGAACTGGGGGATGGCCACCGCCACGGGCCTGGTCAAGGGCGTGGTCGGAGTGTTCCTGGTCATCGGGGCCAACAAGCTGGCCCACGTGTTCGGCGAGCGAGGGGTGTACGAGAAATGACCACACTGGAGCAGGCCACCATCGGCGACGACACCACTCGGACCCGGCGCACGTCGGCCCGTCCGGTGTGGATGGAGAAGCCCAAGCCCCTCACCCAGGCGGCCAAGTTCATCGCCCTGGCGATCTCGGTCCTGCTGGTCATCATCCCGTTCTGGTCGGTCGTCGCCACCTCCATCGCCGACCAGAAGACCATCAACGCCTCCGGCGGCGGCATGGTGATGTGGCCCAAGGGGGTCACCCTGGACGCCTACTCGGCGGTCCTCGGCGGAGGCGTGGTCACCCGCGCGCTGTTCATCTCCATCGCCATCACCGTGATCGGCACCGTGCTCTCGCTGGCCGCCACGGCCGGGCTGGCGTACTGGCTGTCGCGGCCCGGCGCCTTCGGTGCCAAGCCGATGCTGATGCTGGTCCTGGGAGCGGTCCTCTTCGGCCCCGGTCTGATCCCGAGCTACCTGGTGGTGAAGGAGTTCCACCTGCTGGACACCTATGCCTCCCTGATCCTGCCGGTGCTGGTCAACGCGTTCAACGTGATCGTGATGCGAGCCTTCTTCCAGGAGCTCCCCCAAGAGCTCTTCGAGTCGGCCGCGATCGACGGCGCCTCGAGTGCGACCATCCTGTTCCGGATCGTGCTGCCCCTGTCCAAGGCCGTGATGGCGGTCGTCGGCCTGTTCTACGCGGTGGCCTACTGGAACGCCTTCTTCAACGCCTTGCTCTACATCCAGACGACCGACAAGTGGCCGATGGCGCTGGTGCTGCGGACCTACGTGGTCAACCAGACCACCATCGGCGGCGACCAGGTGTCGGCCGGTGAGGCGCTACCGCCGCAGCTGTCACTGCAGATGGCCACCCTGGTGGTCGCGATCGTACCCATCCTGATCCTCTACCCGTTCCTGCAACGGCACTTCGCCAAGGGCGTCCTGATCGGCGCCGTCAAGGGCTGAGGCCCACCTTTTCCCTCCATCAGAGACAACCACCGATCCTCGGGTCGGGTTCGAAGGAGAAACGCATGACCGGAAACGCATTTCAACGCCGTTCCCTGCTGGCCGGAGCCGGCGGTGCGGCCGTGCTGCTGGGCAGTGGGGCGCTGAGTGCCTGCGGGGGCGGCAGCTCGAAGGACACCAACACCGGCGCGGTGAACACTGCGGTCCAGCTGCCGACCTACGTGCCGTACACGGGTCTGAAGCCAGACCTGCCGGGCACCGAGGCCGGTGTCGACCCGGCGTTCCGGAACTTCCCCAAGGACCGGCCGAAGTCGGTGACCGAGGTCCCCGGTAAGGGGGAGTCGGTGAGCGGGATGGCCAATATCTACTTCGCCGTCCCCCCAGGCCCCGAGAACAACAGCTACTGGGCCGGACTGAACAAGCGGATGAACATCGACCTCAAGCTGCAGATGGTCGGCAACGCCGACTACACCCAGAAGTACGCCACCACCATCGCCGGCAACGACCTGCCCGACATCATCATGACCCCGCAGGCGCTGGCGCCGAACTTCCCGCAGCTGCTCGAGAAGCGGTTCACCAACCTGAGCGAGCACCTGTCCGGCGACGCGATCAAGAACTACCCCAACCTGGCCAACATCCCGGAGCGGACCTGGAAGTCGGCGGTCTACAACGGCGGCATCTACGGCATCCCGATCCCGCGCGGGGCCATCGGCAGCTACCACTTCATCCGCGCCGACCTGTTCGAGGCGGCCGGGGTGTCGACCGAGCCCAAGAGCTACGCCGAGCTGATCGACGCCGGCAAGGCGCTGACGGACACCAAGAAGCGGCGCTGGGCCTACGGCATCTACAACCAGCCGCGGCAGCTCCTGGGTCGGATGAACGGCGAGCCCAACGTCTGGCGCAACGAGGGTGGCAAGCTGACCCATCAGTACGAGACCGAGGAGTACAAGCAGACGATCACCGACATGATCGCCATGTGGAAGTCCGGCGTGATGCACCCCGACGCGTTCAACCCCGCCCAGCCGTTCAAGGCCTTGTTCAACGCGGGCACGGTGGCCATCAACGCTGCGGACGGGTACCCGGGCTGGAACCAGTACATCCTGGACAACGCGTCCAACTCGAACTTCAAGCTCGGGCTGATGCCGATCTACGAGCGCGAGGGCGGCAAGCTGGCGCAGTGGCAGTTCGGCAGCGGCGTCTACTCCATCACCACGATCAAGAAGCAGGACGACCCGGAACGGATCAAGCTGATCCTGCGGGTGCTCAACTACCTGGCGGCGCCCTTCGGGACGGAGGAGTACCTCTACCGGCTCTACGGCGAGGAGGGGGTGGACCACACGACCAGCAGTGAGGGTGACCCGGTGCTGACCAAGAAGGGCGCGACCAACGCCGTGCTGCCCATCCGTTACCTGTCCGACGCCCCGTACACGATCTACCAGGCCGGTCGGCCGCAGGACGCCGACGTCCAGCACAAGTACCAGTCGCTGGAGGTGCCGACCGGCATCGCCAACCCGACCGTCGGCCTCTACTCCAACACGTCCGCGACCAAGAACGCCACCGCCGACACCAACTTCCTCAACGGCACCTACGAGATCGTGCAGGGACGTCAGCCGTTCTCCGGCCTGGACACCCTGATCAAGACCTGGAAGAGCGCGGCCGGGGACGGAATGCGGACCGAGTACCAGGAACAGCTCCAGGGCGGCGCCACCCCCCGGTGACCCGACCCGACGAGGTGCTGTCGGCAGGGGTCGAGTCTGCTGCTCGATTCCTGCAGGCCGACGGCACCCTGCACGACGAGGTGTTCGACTGCCCGACCCAGTACGGCAGCGCCTACTTCGGCTGGTGCAGTGCGGTGCTGGCCGGGCGTGCCGGGGTGAACGGCGCTCACCACGGTGCGCGGGCCCGACGCGTGCTGTCGGCGGCGCTCGCCCACACCGCCGACCCCGAGCAGGAGCCGTACGCCTCCGGTTTCGACCGGCGGACGCTCAGCGTGACCGGACACCTCAACCACCGCGACTTCACCTGGCCGGCCATCTTGAAGACGTTCCTGGCGGTGTCGGAGGACGACCCGGACCTGCGGACCCGGCTGGCTGCGGTGGACGTGCCGGGAGTCTTCCGGGCCCGTCCGCCGTCGAACTGGGCGGCGGTCTGGATGTGCGGGGAATGGTTGCGGATGCGTGCCGCACTGTCCTCGACCACCGCGGAGCAGTTCGACGACTGGATCGGCGTCTTCTTCGCCGGTCGCGAGGTCGGCTTCGACCTCGGGCTCGGGATGTATCAGGAGCGTGGGCTGCCGAACTCCTACGACCTGTTCACCCGGGCCCACTTCACCGACCTGCTGGTGCAGGGCTACGACGGGCGCCACCGGGACCGGTTGACGGCGTTCCTGACCACCGGTCTGCGGCGCAGCCTCGCCACCCAGCTCTCCGACGGGTCGATGGCCTCCGGGTACCGCAGCGCAGGTCAGACCTGGGTGCTCGGAGCTCAGATCGCCCTGTTCACCGGCTCTCGGGTGCTGAGGCTGGGGTCCGCCGAGGACCAGCGGGCGGCGCGACTGGGCGCCTGGCGGGCATTCGACTCGTTCGCCCGCTGGCAGCGGCCCGGCACCTCGTCGTTCTCACCGGTGCAGAACCTGCTCGCTCCCGAGCTCAGGGTCGGCTACGAGCGCTACACCTCCGACGGGCACTACGCCCCCTTGGCCCTGGGCTTCCTGGCCACGGCGATCGAGGCCGGCTTCGGCGCCGATGAACCCCCGCTGACGTCGCGGCTGGACGCTCGGAGCCCTCAGGTGCTGGCCGAACGCGTGCCCTCGAACCGCGGCACCCTGCACGGCGGACGGGTGTCGGTCGCGGTCCAGGCCGAGGCCGACGACACCTACGATGCCAGCGGCGTGGTGGACCTCACTTTCGGCGCCGGCCGATGGTTGCATTTCGTCACCGCGGCCCGGCACCTGAGCGGTGGTCCGTGGCTGGTGCCGGGGCTGGCGGTGCGTGACCGCCCAGGATCGTCAGTGGCGACGTCGCTCGCCGGCCTGCCGCACCGGCTGCTGTCCCCCCTGGTCGAGCAGGACGGCGGACTGTCGTTCGTCTCCGCAGTGGCGGTGGCGGTGGCGTCATCGGGTGAGGTCGAGACCGAGTACCGGCACGATCTCACGGTCAGCCTGACCGACGACGGGATCGAGGTGGTCGAGGCCACCCCGGGACGTTCGGGTTCTGTGAGCCTCCTGATTCCCTACCTCCGCGACCTCGGCGCGGGCGAGACCACGCGGGTGGAGCTCTTGGCGACGGGCGCCCGGTTCACGCTGGGTGCCGAGTGGGTGCGGTTCGCGGTGGCGGGCCGGCTGGACCGAGCCGTGGACCTCCCTTACGGCTACGAGAGCCGGCGCGGATTGTGCGGGCTGGTCCGGATCGACCTCGCCGACCCGGTGGACACGTTGCTCTGGTCGGTCAGCTCGAGCTGAGCGTCGCCTGACCGGCGTAGCGTCGGAGCGATCAGCGACGCGAAGCGCTCCTTGACCGTGGCCAGCACCTCGGCCGCGTCGCTGGCCCAGATCTCGGCGTTGAAGATCTCCACCTCGACCGGGCCGGCGTAACCCGCCTCGGCCACCCAGCCGCCGATGGCCGCGAAGTCGATCACCCCGTCACCCATGTAGCCCCGGGAGAGCAGCGCGTCGGCCGCGATGGGGAGGTTGAAGTCGCAGACCTGGTAACTGGCGATCCGGTGCTCACGACCGGCCCGGGCGATCTGCTGCTGCAGCTGCGGGTCCCACCAGACGTGGAACGTGTCCACCACGACGCCAACGGTCTCGGTCGGGTACGGCGCCGCCAGGTCCAACGCCTGGCCCAGGGTGGAGATGACGGCCCGGTCGGCCGCGTACATCGGGTGCAGTGGCTCGAGGTCCAGCCGGACCCCGTGGTCGCCGGCGAAGCCGACCAGCTCGCCGATCCGGTCGGCGACCCGCTGCCGGGCAGCCACCAGGTCCCGGTCACCGTCGGGGAGCCCGCCGACCACCATGATCAGCTCCCCCGTGCCCAGCGTGGCCGCCTCCACGATGGCCGCCCGGTTGTCGGCCAGCGCGTCCCGCCGGCCGGCCGGGTCGGCGGCGGTCAGGAACCCGCCGCGGCACAGGCTGGTCACCCTCAGACCGGACTTCCCGACCAGCCGGGCGGCGGTCGGCAGCCCGACCTCGGCCACCCGGTCGCGCCAGAGGCCGACGTGGGACAGCCCGGCCTCCGCGGTCACCGTCAGCGCATCGTCGAGCGTCAGGCGCTTGGTCGTAGCGGTGTTGAGCGACAGCCGGTCGAGACCGTTCATGGTCACGCCCCGAAGCCGTGCAGGGACAGGAAGGTGGTCATCCGGCTCGCCGCCAGCTCTGGATCCACCAGCAGCCCGGCCCGGTCGGCCAGCTCGAACGTGCGGACGAGGTGAGCCGCCGAGCGGCCGGCCTGGAGGCCGCCGACCATGATGAAGCCGGACTGGTGACCGTTGAGCCAGGACAAGAAGGCGATGCCCGTCTTGTAGTACCGCGTCGGCGCGCTGAAGATGTGCCGCCCGAGCTCCTCGGTGGAGTCCAGGGTCGCCCGGGCCCGGCCAGGGTCGCCGGCGTCGTAGGCCTGCAGCGCGGTCGAGGCGGCGGGATAGATGGCGGCGAAGATGCCCAGCAACGCGTCGGAGTGGTGAGTGCCGTCCCCGTCGATCAGCTCGGGGTAGTTGAAGTCGTCGCCGGTGTAGAGCCGGACGCGGGTGGGCAACGCGGCCAGCCGCGCGCGGAGCGCGATCTCGTGGCTCGCCTGCAGCAACGACACCTTGACCCCGTCCACCTGGTCGGCGTGGTGGCTGACCAGGTCGAAGAACGTCTCGGTCGCGGTGGCGATGTCCGCGCTGCCCCAGTAGCCGGTCAGCGCGGGGTCGAACATCGGCCCCAGCCAGTGCAGGATGACCGGACTGTCGACCTCGGACAGCAGAGCCGCGTACACGTAGCGGTAGTCCTCGGCCGTCTGCGCCACCCGGGCCAGCGCCCGGGAGGCCATCAGGATCACCCGCGCACCGGTGCCGCTGACCACGTCGACCTGCTCGCGGTAGGCGTCCAGCACGCGGTCCAGCCCGGCGCGTCCGGCGGGCAGGGCCGCCGGGTCGAGCTGGTCGGTCCCGGCGCCGCAGGCGAGACGACCGCCGACGGAGGCCGCCTCGGCGGCGGAGCGCTTGATCAGCTCCTGGGTGGCCGCCCAGTCCAGACCCATGCCCCGCTGGGCGGTGTCCATGGCGTCGGCCACACCCAACCCGTAGGACCAGAGCTCGTGCCGGTACGCCAGGGTCGCGTCCCAGTCGAGGTCGGCCGGCGCGCCGGGGGTGTTGTCGCCCCACGGCAGCGGGATCACGTGCGCTGCCGCGTAGGCCACCCGAGACGTGATCGGGACGTCTGGTCGGGTCCAGCGGCCCGGCTCACTGAGCTCGTAGCGGGCTGATCCCCCGCCGGCGGTGGGCAGCTGCAGTCTGGTCACAGCGCGATCGCCGGGATGTCGAGCGTCCGCCGCTCGGCCGAGGACTGCAGGCCCAGCTGGGCCAGCTGCACCCCACGGGCCGCCGAGAGCAGCCCGAACCGGTGCTCGCGACCGGCCACCACGTCGCGCAGGAACTCCTCCCACTGCAGCTTGAAGCCGTTGTCCAGGTCGTCGTTGGCCGGCACCGGCAGCCACTGCGAGCGGAACGACTCGGTCACCGGCAAATCGGGGTTCCACACCGGCTTGGGGGTGTGGGCCCGCTGTTGGGCCACGCAGGAGTTGAGCCCGGCCACGGCCGAGCCGTGGGTACCGTCCACCTGGAACTCCACCAGCTCGTCGCGGTAGACGCGGACGGCCCAGGACGAGTTGATCTGCGCCACCACAAGATCCCCGGTCGGTGTCTCCAGCTCGAAGATCCCGTACGCCGAGTCGTCTGCCGTGGCCGCGTAGGGCCGGCCCAGCTCGTCCCAGCGGCGGGGGATGTGCGTCACCGTCTTGGCCGTGACGCTCGTGACCCTGCCGACGATGCCTTCGAGCACGTAGCTCCAGTGGCAGAACATGTCCACGGTCATCCCGCCGCCGTCCTCCTTGCGGTAGTTCCAGGACGGCCGTTGAGCCGACTGGATGTCGCCCTCGAAGACCCAGTAGCCGAACTCTCCGCGCAGGGACAAGATCCGGCCGAAGAAGCCCTCGTCGACCAGCCGGCGCAGCTTGACCAGGCCGGGGAGATAGAGCTTGTCGTGCACGACGCCTGCGGTCACGCCGGTCTGTTGCGCGATCCGAGCCAGTTCGACGGCTTCGTCCAGGGTCTCCGCGGTGGGCTTCTCGGTGAAGATGTGCTTGCCGGCCAGCATCGCCCTCTTGAGGGTGGTGGCCCGCAGGCTGGTCATCGAGGCGTCGAAGAGGATGTCCACCGACGGGTCGGCGATCACCTCATCCAGGTCCGTGCTCCAGTGCTCGACCTTGTGCAGCTGGGCGAGCTCCTTGACCTTGGCCTCGTTGCGCCCCACCAGGATCGGTTCGACCTGCACCCGCGTCCCGTCGGACAGCTCGACACCGCCCGCTTCGCGCAGCGGCAGGATGGAGCGCAGCAGATGCTGGCGATAACCCATCCGGCCCGTCACCCCGTTCATGGCGATCCGGAGTACGGAGGGGCGGGGTGTGGGTCCAGCGACGGTCATAAAGTCTTCTCCATGGATCGAGATGTCGTCAGGGTATTGCCAGACGGCGAACTGTGCGACATGATGGAAAGCGCTTTCCACATTACTCTGCCGTGAAAGGGCCCGTCAAGAGCCAGCCGCCCTTTCCGTACCGGGATCGACCGGGCGGATTCGCTGACTGAGACCAGGCCGAAAGGGGGACTGCCAGGACATGGCTGCTGTGAGACTGACTGATGTGGCCCAGCGCGCCGGCGTGTCACTGGCCACCGCCTCCCGGGTGATCAACGGCTCCCACCGCATCCCGGCCGAGGAGATCGCCACCCGGGTCCGGACCGCGGCGCGCGAGCTCGGTTACGTGGCCAACGCACAGGCCCAGGCCTTGGCCCGTTCCGCCACCGGCCTGATCGGCGTGGTGGTGCACGACATCGCCGACCCGTACTTCTCGACCATCATCCGCGGCACGCAGCGCTACGCCCGTGACAATCGCAGCCAGGTGCTGCTGGCCGGCACCGACCGGTTGGAGCAGGCCGAGCTGGACGCCGTCGGCGCCTTCGCGTCCTACCGGACGGAAGCGATCATCCTGGCCGGGTCCCGCGGGCAGCACTCTGACGTCGCGTTGACGGTGGAGCTGCAGCGCTACCTGGCCAACGGAGGCAAGGTGGTCACGTTCGGGCGCTCGACCCTGCCCGGGACGCGGGTGGTGGAGATCCGCAACCGCGACGGGGCCCGAGAGCTGGTCACGGCGCTCGTCGGTCGCGGCGTGCGCAGGTTCGCCATCCTCAGTGGGCCACCCGAGCTGGTCACGACCGGTGACCGGGTGGCTGGTTACCTGGACGGGCTGGCCGCCGCCGGGTTGGTCCCGCTGGCCGTGGTGCCGGGGGAGTTCACCAGTCGCGGCGGTTTCGACTCGGCCCGGGAGTGCTGGGACCGACTGGACGTGCCCGCCGACGGGACGGTCTGCATGCTGGCCGTCAACGACGTGATGGCCCAGGGGGCGATCACCGCCATGCGATCGCGCGGCCTGACCGTGCCGCGAGACGTGCAGGTCGCCGGCTTCGACGACATCCCCACCCTGCGTGACTACGCGCCGGCGCTGACCACGTACGAGCTGCCGCTCGAGCTGATCGGAGAGCGCGCGGCCGAGCTGGCGCTGGCCACGGAGTGGAGTGAACCGGTCTCGGTCCGTGGTCAGGTGCGGCTGCGGGAGAGCGCCGGCTAGCTCGTCGGTGTCGTTCAGGCCATCGTGTCGAGGTCGGCCCGGCTGACGGCGTAGCGCGGCGCAGCGCCGTGGCAGAAGTGCTCGATCTCGTCCACGGCCAGGGCGGTCATCCGCCAGAGCTCGGTGCCCATCGAGCCCGCGATGTGCGGGGTCAGCTGCACGTTGGGACGACCGAAGAGCGGGTCGTCGGCCGGCAGTGGCTCTGGGTCGGTGACGTCCAGGAGGGCGCTGATCCGACCCGACATCAGCTCCGCCCGTAGGGCTTCGTGGTCGACCAGCCGGCCGCGCGCGGTGTTGATCAATGTGGCGCCGTTCCTCATCCGGGCGAGCTGAACGGCGCCGACCATGCCGATCGTGCTCGGCAGCACGGGTGCGTGCAGCGAGACGATGTCACTGACCGCCATCAGCTCGTCCAGCTCGACCAGCTCGGCACCGAGCCCACGGGCCTCGTCGCCGGTGATGGTGGGATCAGAAACCACGACGTCGAGGTCGAAGGTCTTGAGCCGCTCGAGCACCAGCCGGCCGATGGTCGAGGCGCCGATGATCCCGACGGTCCGTTCGTAGTTGCCTACCGTCGGTCGGTCATCACGAGCGTGCCCAGGCGTCCGGTCGGCATAGCGGTGCGTGGCGGCCAGCACAGCCTTGCCGGCCAGCAGGATCTGGGCGAGGGTGAACTCGGCCACCGGTACGGCGTTGGCCGCCGCGGCGGTGGTCACGGTGATGTCGCGGTCCCAGCAGACGGGGTCGACGTGGCCCTTCACCGTGCCGGCCGCGTGGGCGACCAACCGTAGTCGGGGCATCCGGGCGAGAGCAGCGGCGTCGATCCGGGGGCAGCCCCAGCCGGTCAGCAGCACGTCCACGGCGCCCAGGTCCACCGGGGTGTCGGTGAAGTCGGAGACCACAGCGTCGTCGACGTCGGCCAGCTGGTGCAGGCGCTGGGTGAGCCGCGGCGAGAACAGTGAGTCCCGCAGGGCCTCGTCCTTCATCGCCACGGCGACCCGTGGGCGGTCGTTCACGCCCGGCCTGCCGCGACCGCGGCCGTCCAGTGCGCGTCCTCCCAGCGTCGTGCCGAGCCGCACGCCTGGTCCAGCGGTACGGCCTCGGGGTGCCACGCCTTCTCCCACTCGAGGGTCACGGGGCCGGCGTAGCTCTCGGAGATGAGCAGCTCGGCGAACGCCGCGGTGGGCAGGGTGCCGGCCCCGATGAGCAGCGGGGTGGTGCGGTCGGGCAGGTCGGCGTCCTTGATCTGGACGGAGCCGCGGCCGACTCCGAGCCAGGGAGCCAGCGCCGACCAGGAGTCCTCCAGCGTCTCGCCGACCCGCCAGGGGTGCATGAGGTCCCAGATCGCGCCCACCGGGCCCTCCACCTGGGCCAGCACCGCAGCGATGTGCCGACCCGTCGGATGGGAGTCGTGGGTCTCCAGGGCGGGCAGCACCCCACACTCCTGTGCGTAGGCCGTGACGGCGTTGAGGCGCCGGGCCGCCCGGGCGTCGACCTCGTCCCGGGGCTCGACCAGCACCGGGACGCGGTCGTAGGGTCCCTCCTCGACCGGAGCGCCCGGGAAGACTCGGACCACCGGGGCACCGAGGTCCACGGCGAAGTCGAGCGCGGCGACCAGCGCCCCGAGCACCATGTCGTCGGGGGTGTCCGAGGCCACCTTGACGTAGCTGGCCAGCCCGGTGACCGCGATCCCGGCGTCCTCGATCTCGGCCCGGATGGCCCGCCGACGCGCCCGGGTCAGCGTCGGATCGGCGATCTCCCCGACGCTCAGCCGGAGCTCCAGCCCCGGCACGCCGGCCCGCTGGAGCCAGCCGAGCACGGTGGAGAGACTCTCGCCGGGCGAGCCGAGGGTGGATGCTGACAGGGTGATCATGGCTTCTCCTCGACGTCGTCACTGACCGGGCATTTCGTACTCTAGGCCGCTAGCAAGCGCTTTCCAAGCGCCGCGGCCTGTTGGATGACCGGCCAGGACGGGCCATCCGCGGCCGTGCGTTTCGGTCGCGGCTTAAGTTGTGGGGGTGGCCGAATCGGATCCTGTGATCGAGAGCCTCCGACGGGCGGTCGAGGCGCAGCCTGACGACGTCCCGCTGCGGCTGCATCTGGCCACCGTGCTGATCGCGGCCGGTCGGACCGACGAGGCCGTCGCCGCATGCGCGGTCGCGCTGCAGAACGATCCCGGCAACACCGACGCCCGCGCGCTGATGGTGCAGGCGATGACGGTGCCGCCGACCGGTCAGCCCGCCGCCGCGACCCAGGCCGCCCGCCCCGGGGAAGAGGTCGACTGGGCCGCGCTGGACGCCGAGCTCGACGGCATCGCCGCGCCCATGTTCGTCGACGCCCGGCCCAGCACCGGCCCGCCGGCGCCGTCCTGGGGGATCGAGCACGCTGGTGTCTCGCTGGCGGACGTGGGCGGGATGAAGCAGGTCAAGGATCGCCTGGAGGCAGCGTTCCTGGCTCCGCTGCGCAACCCGGGGCTCCGCGAGCTGTACGGCAAGCGGTTGGGCGGCGGCCTGCTGCTCTGGGGGCCGCCGGGCTGCGGCAAGACCTTTCTGGCCCGGGCGGTGGCCGGGGAGATGAAGGCGCGCTTCATCTCCGTGGGCCTGACCGACGTGCTCGACATGTACGTCGGCAGCAGCGAGCGCAACCTGCACGAGCTGTTCGAGCTGGCCCGCCGGGAGGCGCCGGTGGTGCTGTTCCTGGACGAGATCGACACGCTGGGGCAGAAGCGATCGCTGAGCCGCAACAGCGGGATGCGCGGTCAGGTCAACCAGCTGCTGACCGAGCTCGACGGGGTGGACAGCGCGAACGACGGCGTCTTCGTGCTGGCCGCCACCAACCAGCCGTGGGACGTCGATCCCGCGCTGCGTCGGCCCGGCCGACTGGACCGGATGCTGCTGGTGCTGCCGCCGGATCGTGAGGCTCGGGAGGCTGTCTTCCGCTACCACCTGCGGCACCGCCCGGTCGCCGGCATCGACCTGGGTCGGCTGGCCAAGTCGACCGACGGGTACTCCGGCGCCGACATCGCTCACATCTGCGAGACCGCGTCCGAGCGGGCCCTGTTGGACAGCGTGCGGACCGGCGAGGCCAGGCTGATCACCATGGCGGACGTGCAGCGGGCGGCGGCCGAGGTGCGGCCCTCCACCGGTCCCTGGTTCGACAGTGCGCGCAACACCGTGCTCTTCGGTGACGACGAGGGCACCTACGCCGAGCTCCGGGCGTACATGAAACGGACCAAACGGCTGTGAACCCCGAGAACGACGCGATGACCCGGATCGAGATGCTGATCTCGCTCGGCCGGCACGAGGACGCGTTGACCCAGCTCGGGCCGGTGGTTCAGTCCGACCCGGACAACTGCTACGCGCTCTGCCTGACGGCCCAGGCTCAGCTGCAGCTCGACCGTCCCCTGCTCGCGCGACGCGCGGCGGAGGCGGCGATCCACGCCGACCCCACCGCGGAGTGGCCGATGCGACTGCTGTCGATCTCGCTGCGGGAGCTGGGGGACAACGACCGTGCGGTGGAGATGGCGGCCGACTCGGTCCGGATGGAGCCCAACCTGTGGGAGCCCCGGGCCATCTTGGCGATCGCCCTGTCGGAGATCAAGGGCAGCCGGCACCGCGCCCGCCGGGTGGCCGAGACGGCAGTAGCCATCGCGCCCAACGAGCCGCAGACCCATTTCGTGGTGGGCCTGGTCGCCGATCGCGTGGGCCGGCACGCCGACGCCGAAAGCGCCTACCGGCACGCGTTGCGCCTGGACCCCCAGCACGCCGCCGCTCGCAACAACCTGAGCGTGATCCTGTCCCGGCGCGGCGACTACATCGGCGCGGCCAAGGGCTTCACCGAGGCCGCGGTGGGGGACCCCCGGCTGATGATCGCGCGACGCAACGTCGACTACGTGGTGATCCGGTTGGTGCAGCGGGCGCAGCTGGTGGTGCTGGCCGCACTGTTCATGGCCATCGCCGGTCCCCGGATCGTGGGGGTGAACAGCCACTGGATCTCCTTCGCTGCTGCGCTGACCGGGATCGCGGTGATCACGTCGTCGGTCGTCAGGTTCAGCCGGGCGACACCGCGGCGGCTGCACCGGTATCTGTCGACGCTGCCCGCCCGGGATCGACTCGCCACGGCCTGGGTGACGCTGCTGGCGGTGGCGTTGCTGGTGCTCGCCGTGGCCTCGCTGCTCCCCGGGCTGATGCGCTGGTGGGGGTTCGGCATCGCCGTCGTCGCCGTGGGTTGCGCCCTGATCGCGAGCTATGCCCGAGCGACGCGCCGCAAGCAGCGGCGTCCCTGAGGACACGAGCCAGCGGCCGGGCCTGTGCCTCCCGGCCTTCTCGAGCGCCGACCGATGGCCTGAAGACTCCAGCCAGGTCGACGGGCTACTCCCCGGCGGCCATCCGTGCGGCCACCAGACGCTCAGCCTCGGCGGCCTCGCGGCGCTGCTGCTCAACCACCCGCTCGGGGACGACGGTCTCCCGCTCGCCCGTCCGCCGGAAGTCGAACCGGTCAACTCCGAGGCCGTACAGGACTGCCCGTTCGACGGGGGAGAGGTCACTGGGATCGGCCGGGTCGAAATGCATCGGCTCCCGCAGGGCGATCGGCGGATTGGTGATGAGCCGGCCATGTTTGATGACGTTCGGCGAGGTCGCGTGCAGCATGTAGGGATGCATGAGCACGACGTCGCCCGCTGTACCGGTGAGCTCGGTGAATTCCGTGCACTGACGGGCGAGCGACGGGAAGTCGAAGTCGGTGGGTAGGACGCCCTCAGGGTGTTCGGCCAGGGACCGGGCGATGACCGGCACTGAGTCAACCGCGATGTACGTGCCGCCGCCCTGGTGGTGCATGTCGGTCCACAGCACGATGGTGAGCAGACCCTGCTCGGGGGAGTCCAGGAAGTGCCGGAAGAAGTCCCCGTCCTTGTGCCATCCGCTGACCTCGGCAGACGGCGGCTGCCACGGACGGTCGTCTCCGACACCCAGATTGGCGATGAACCCGTCGTTCCACTGCCAGGGGAGCTCGATCCGGTCCTCGCCACCGAGAAGCTGCACGGCGGCAGCCCATGCTTTCGGCGCGAGGTCACGAGCATCGACCGACGCGAGCCGGGACAGGTGGATCCGCTTCTCGGTCCACTCGGCAGGATCGTCCCGGTCGTAGCCGAAACGGACCCAGGCACGGTCGATCCACCCCTGCACCGACGCCGGGTCGAAGCAGTCTTTCAGCACGACGTAGCCATGGCGGATGAAATGATCGACCTCGTGATCGGTCAGCTGCTCTGGAGTCACGATGATCCTCTCGAGGTGGCCGGTCTTTGACGATAACGGACTGAGGTCTGAGCCGCAGGACCGCCATTGATGCGGCGCTGACGATCAGATCACGAATTGGCGTTCCGGGCCCCGGCTGTTGCCAAGCCTGGCATAGTCGGGCTCGGCAGTCCTCTGCGTCAACCATCGACGCCTCGGTGCTGCCGAGCGGGCCACGAGACCTCGCCAGTCGTCCACGAGCCCTGAGCCGGGGGGCATCGTGTCTGTGGTTTACAAGTGCGTCGTGGGCGTGTTCGCCGCGGCACTGCTGGTCGTGTCGGGGTGTGGCGCCGGCTCCACGAGCAGTCCACCGGCTGCCGTCGTCACGCCGGCGACCCGGTCCACGCCGACCCAGTCCCCGTCGGCCGTGGCCCCAGCGGCTGTGGCCACCAAGGCCGAGGATCTGGCCGCCGCCAAACGGGCGTTGGTCACCGCCGCAGTCCTCGGACGACCCTGGGTCCAGCCGAAGAAGGTCAACACCACCGGCGGAAAGGCCGACGAGGCGTGCCCCGGAACGCCTGCGCTGACCACGCTGGCACCCCTGCGGGTCAACGTCGTCGCCGCGTTCACGCACGGTAAGGCGGTCGGCGCCAGCATCGCCAGGTTCTCGGTGGCCACGGTCTCCGAGGGCGGGGGCGATGCGTACCGCAAGGGCTGGCAACGGACCTCTCGGGGATGCGCCACCTTCAGGGACGGAGCCGGGTTCTACGTCGTGACCAGCCTGCAAGGGCCGACGTCGATCCGGGGCGCCGACGACGTGCTGAGCCGGGCCGAGCGGCTCTACTACGACCCCCGGCACAAGAAGCTGGCGTACGCCCGTCACGTCCTGTCCGCGCGCAGAGGTCGGGCCATCAGCACTGTCGAGTACAGCTTCCTCACCTCGACGGCGGACCCTCAGGCCAAGAGCTTCGCCGTCGCCCTGCAGCTGCTGAACGCTCAGCTCACCCGCACCACGGCGGCGTTTGCCGAGTAGGTGGTTCCCGGGTGCCGAGCGTCCGCGGCTAGATTGAGGCCGTGACTCAGCCCCCCGTACACGACCTGCTGGCCTCATCCGGCGCCGGGCCCGCTCCGACGTACCTTCCCATCGACCCGGCGGTGGCCGAGTTGGCCGAGGGCGGAGCAGACCGTTTCATCGCGATCGTGTCGGCCAACCCCACCTCCAGCCTGTGCTGGGCGCTGCTCGCCGAGGGCGCCCTCCAGATGGACACCGCGGAGGGCGATGTCGCGGCTTACGCGTACGCCCGGACCGGGTACCACCGTGGTCTGGACCTGCTCCGTCGTTCGGGCTGGAAGGGGACCGGTCCGATCCCGTGGGAGCACGCGCCCAATCGCGGCTTCCTCCGCGCCCTGTGGGCGTTGGCGGTGGCTGCGGGCCGGATCGGTGACGTGGTCGAGCAGGAGCGCTGCGCCCAGTTCCTGATGGACTCGAGCGAGACCGGTTATCGGGCGCTGGCTGAGTCCACAGCTGCGCCGACGTCGTAGGAAAGCGGTCGGAGCCGATATTCGCTAGGGTGGGGTGGCAAGAGTCCCTGTGGCAATTTCGCCCCGGGGGCTTCACTCTGTTCAGACGGGCGGCGATCACATGCCGGGCATAGTTGTGGTGGGTTCACAGTGGGGCGACGAGGGCAAGGGCAAGGCGACCGACCAGCTCGGTGAGCGGGTCGACTACTGAGTCCTTTACTCCGGCGGCAACAACGCAGGCCACACCCTGGTGGTGAACGGTGAGCGCTATGCGCTGCACCTGCTTCCGTCGGGGATCCTGAACCCGAACTGCGTACCGGTGATCGGCAACGGTGTGGTCGTGGATCTCGACGTGCTGTTCCAGGAGGTCGAAGGGCTCGCGGCCCGTGGGGTCGACGCATCGCACTTCCTGATCTCGGCCAACGCCCACATCATCACCTCCTACCACCAGGTGATCGACAAGGTGACCGAACGCTTCCTCGGCAAGGCGAAGATCGGTACCACCGGCCGCGGCGTCGGCCCGGCCTACTCCGACAAGGTCAACCGGATCGGCATCCGGATCCAGGACCTGTTCGACGAGTCGATCCTGCGGCAGAAGGTCGAGGCGGCGCTTGACCAGAAGAACCACCTGCTGGTCAAGGTCTACAACCGTCGGGCGCTCGACCCCGTCCAGGTCACCGAGCATCTGCTGTCCCACGCCGAGCGGATCAAGCCGCACGTGGTCGACGTCAGCCGGGTCCTCAACGACGCTCTCGACCGTGAGCAGGTGGTGCTCTTCGAGGGCGCCCAGGCCCACCACCTCGACGTGGACCACGGGACGTACCCGTATGTCACGTCCTCCAACCCGATTGCCGCCGGCGCCTGCGTCGGTACTGGCGTGGGCCCGACCCGGATCAACCGCGTGGTGGGCATCGCCAAGGCCTACACCACCCGGGTGGGCGAGGGTCCGATGCCGACCGAGCTGCTGGACGACGACGGTGAGAAGCTGCGGACCATCGGCGCCGAGTTCGGCACCACCACCGGCCGGAAGCGGCGCTGTGGCTGGTTCGACGCGGTGGTGGTCGAAGCCGCTACCCAGGCGAACGCCTTCACCGACATCTTCTTGACCAAGCTCGACATCCTCACCGGCTGGGAGAAGATTCCGGTCTGCGTGGCCTACGAGGTCAACGGGGTCCGGCACGACGTGATGCCGCTCTCGCAGAGCGACTTCCACCATGCCTTGCCGATCTACGAGGAGCTCGACGGCTGGGAGGAGGACCTCTCGTCCTGCCGCAGCTTCGACGAGCTGCCGAAGAACACCCAGGCCTACGTCAACCGGCTCGAGGAGCTGTGCGGCGCCCGGATCTCCGGTATCGGTGTCGGCCCCAGCCGCGAACAGTCGATCACGATCCACGACCTGCTCTGACCTGTGAGTTCCCCAGGTTTACCTGGGGAACTGGCGCTCTACCCAGGTAACTTCCTCGGTGGAGTGACAGAAGTTCGGGTAGAACCCTCGCCAGTACAACCCTCGCCAGGTCCGAAGGCGCGCCGATCGCGAGGCACGATCAAGACGAGTCGGTACGAGCCACCCGCGCTCGGTAGGCTCGGGGCCGTGTCAGATGGGTTACGCGTCCTGGTGGTCGGTTCCGGCGGTCGAGAGCATGCGCTGGCGCTCGCGCTGGGTCGCGATCCGGGAGTCGCCGAGGTGCACGTTGCGCCGGGCAACCCGGGCACCGCGAGCATCGCCACCAACCACCCGGTCGACGCGCTGGACGCCGAACAGGTGGCAGCGCTGGCTCAGCGGCTGGCCGTCGACCTGGTGGTCATCGGACCCGAGGCGCCGCTGGTGGCCGGGGTGGCCGACGTGGTCCGCGCCGCGGGCATCGCGGTCTTCGGCCCGTCCGGCGCGGCCGCGCAGCTGGAGGGCAGCAAGACGTTCGCCAAGGACGTGATGAGCGCCGCCGGAGTGCCCACCGGAGCGTCGTACAGCTGCCGCACACCGGCCGAGGTGGAGACCGCGCTGGCCGTTTTCGGCCCGCCGTACGTGGTCAAGGACGACGGCCTCGCTGCGGGCAAGGGCGTGGTGGTGACCGACGACCGGGACGAGGCCGTCGCCCACGCCGCCGCCTGTGGCCAGGTGGTGATCGAGGAGTACCTGGACGGCCCTGAGGTGAGCCTGTTCGCGGTCACCGACGGTACGGTCGTGCTGCCGCTGCAGCCGGCCCAGGACTTCAAGCGCATGGGCGACGGCGACACCGGCCCGAACACCGGCGGGATGGGGGCCTATACCCCGCTCCCGTGGGCGCCGCCGGACCTGGTCGAGGAAGTGCTGCGTACGGTCCTGCAGCCGACCGTCGACGAGATGGCCCGACGCGGCGCGCCCTTCTCCGGCCTCCTGTACGCCGGGCTCGCGCTGACCAGCCAGGGCGTCAAGGTGATCGAGTTCAACGCCCGGTTCGGCGACCCGGAAACCCAGGTTCTGCTGGCCCGGCTGAGCACACCGCTGGGCGGCCTGCTGATGGCCGCGGCGAGCGGCAGCCTCGCGCACCATCCCCCGCTGCAGTGGGGCGATGGCGCCGCGGTCGCGGTCGTGCTGGCCAGCCAGGGCTACCCGGGATCGCCGGTCACGGGCGGCGTGATCACCGGTCTCGAGGACGCGACCAGCGGCGGCGAGCTGGTCATCCAGGCCGGGACCGCCTCGGACCCGCAAGGCAACCTGATCAGTGCCGGGGGCCGGGTGCTCGCCGTCGTCGGTAGAGGTACGGATCTCGCCCGGGCACGGACCGCCGCCTACGCCGCCATCGGCAAGATCTCGCTTCCTGGATCCTTCTACCGCCGCGACATCGCCGAACGCGCGGCCGACCGAGAAGCCGAGATCGTCGCTGAGTCAGGAGCCCGCTGAAGATGGCCATCCCCAACATCCTGGCTGCCCGCTATGCGACGGTGGACATGCAGCAGGTCTGGTCGGCCGAGGCGAAGATCGTCTCCGAGCGCCAGCTCTGGCTGGCGGTGCTCGGCGCCCAACGAGACCTCGGCGTCGACTTCGGTGGCGCCGACCCCGACGAGGTGATCGCGGCGTACCAGCTCGTTGTCGACACCGTCGACCTGTCCAGCATCGCCGAACGCGAGAAGGTGACCCGGCACGACGTGAAGGCGAGGATCGAGGAGTTCAACGCCCTCGCCGGCTACGAGCACGTGCACAAGGGCATGACCAGCCGTGACCTGACCGAAAACGTCGAGCAGCTGCAGATCATGTCGTCGTTGCGGATCATCCGCGACCGGGTGGTGGCCACCCTCGTCCACCTGACCGGCCTGGCCGACACCTACGCCGGGCTCGCCATGGCCGGCCGCTCGCACAACGTGGCCGCGCAGGTCACCACCCTGGGCAAGCGGTTCGCCACCGCCACCGACGAGCTGCTGATCGCCTACGCCCGGATCGAGGAGCTGATCGCGCGCTACCCGCTGCGCGGGATCAAGGGCCCGGTCGGTACCAGTCAGGACATGCTCGACCTGCTGGACGGCGATCAGGGTCGACTCGCCGAACTTGAGGGCCGGATCGCCGACCACCTCGGGTTCGCCGCGGTGTTCACCAGCACGGGCCAGATCTACCCGCGCTCGCTCGACTACGACGTGGTCACCGCCCTGGCCCAGACGGCGGCTGCCCCCTCCAACGTCGCGACCAGTGTCCGGCTGATGGCCGGGCTCGAGCTGGTGACCGAAGGGTTCCGCCCCGGCCAGGTCGGTTCCAGCGCCATGCCGCACAAGATGAACACCCGTTCCTGCGAGCGGGTCAACGGCCTCGCGGTCATCGTCCGCGGGTACGTCTCCATGGTCGGCGAACTGGCCGGGGACCAGTGGAACGAGGGTGACGTCTCCGACTCCGTGGTCCGCCGGGTCGCGCTGCCGGACGCGTTCTTCGCGTTGGACGGGCTGTTCGAGACCTTCCTGTCGGTGCTGGAGGACTTCGGCGCCTTCCCCGCGGTGGTCGATTCGGAGCTCAGCCGCTACCTGCCGTTCCTGACCACCACCAAGGTGTTGATGGCTGCCGTTCGTCAGGGCGTCGGTCGCGAGGCCGCGCACGAGGCGATCAAGGAGCACGCGGTAGCGGTGGCCCTGGAGATGCGGGAGACCGGGCGCGCCGACAACGACCTGTTCGACCGGCTCGCCGCCGACGACCGGCTCGGGCTCAGCCGCGACGAGCTGGCCGCTCTGGTGAACGACCCGCTGGAGCTCGCCGGCACCGCCCCCAGCCAGATCGCCTCCCTGGTGGCGGCCGTCGAAGCGATCGCCGCCGCGCACCCCGAAGCCGCTGCGTACCGGCCGGGCCAGATCCTCTAGCCGCCTCTTCGCCGACCGGGCACTCATCCGGCGGTTCTGACACCGGCGTGTCGCGCGCCTTCACCTCAGGCCGTCACCGCGTCCGCCGACACGCCGACACGCCGACACGCCGACAAAGTCGCGGGATAGCCGCCCAGTCGGCGAAAGGGGGCGACACGCCGGGGGTGGCGACGGCGCGCCTGCAACGTTGACCTGCCCCGACGACCGACCTAAGGTCTCGTGACTGTGCGTCGATACTTCGAGCTGGCCCGGGCGGAGTTCCACCGACACAGCACGTACCGGCTCGCCATCGCGGCCGGCATCTTCACCAACACCGTCTTCGGGTTCATCAAGGTGGGCATCTTGTTCGGTGCGATCGCTGCGGCCGGTGGGGAGATCGAGGGCTACGGCACCCGCCAGGCAGCCACCTACGTCTGGCTCGGACAGGCCTTGCTCGCGCCGGTGGCCATGTACGCCTGGAGCGACATCGCCGACCGGGTCCGCACCGGTGAGATCGCCATCGACCTGGCCCGACCGGTCGACCTCCAGCTGTCCTACTGGGCCCGCGATCTCGGCCGGGCCACGCTGGCGCTGCCCACCCGCGGGCTGCCGCCGCTGATCCTGGGCGCCCTGCTGATGGGGATCGCCTACCCGTCGTCATGGACGGCCTACCCGCTCGGCCTCATCAGCGTGGCCCTCGGCATCTCGGTCAGCTTCATGTGCCGCTACGGCGTCAACCTGGTCTCGTTCTGGACCCTGGACGTCCGCGGCTACCTCAACCTCTACGTGCTGCTGCTCGGGCTGCTCAGCGGGTTCTACCTGCCGGTGCACATCTTCCCGACGTGGCTGCGCGAGATCGCCTACGCGTCGCCGTTCCCGTCCATGTTCCAGTCGCCGGTCGACGTGTTGTCCGGTCGGGTGGTCGGGGCGCCAGCCCTCCGGGTGCTCGGCGTCCAGGTGATCTGGTTGGTGCTGCTGATCGCCCTCACCCGGGTGATGCTCTGGCGCGGCACGCAGCGGCTGGTGGTCCAGGGTGGCTAGCGAGCTTCCCCCGGCCGAGCTCAGCCTCCGCCAGGCCTACGCGATCCTGATCGGCTCGCGGGTCCGCAGCCAGCTCTCCTACCGGTCGAGCTTCGTGATCAACTCCGCCAACGCGTTCGGGGTCGGGGTGTTGGAGTTCGCCGAGATCTACGTCCTGCTGTCCAATGCCCCGACCCTCGGCGGGCTGACCTTCGTGCAGGCCGCCCTAGTGTTCGCCCTGGCCAATCTGGGCTTCAGCCTGGCCGACCTGGTCTTCGGCCAGATCGACCAGATCCCGATGTACATCCGGGAGGGGACGCTGGAGGCGTTCCTGGTCCGCCCGCTGCCGCTGCTGGCCCAGATGATCACGGCGGACTTCCAGCTGCGACGGGCCGGCCGAGCGGTGTTCGCCCTGGGCGTTCTGGTCGTCGTGCTGATCACCCTGCAGCTGGACTGGACGCCGGGCACCGTCTACCTGCTCCTCCTCACCCCCCTCACCGGCATGGCCATCTACGGAGCGCTCTTCGTGCTGGCCGGCGGGGTCCAGTTCTTCATCATCGACGGCCAGGAGTTCACCAACTCGTTCGTCTACGGCAGCGCCTACGCCGGACAGGTCCCGGGCAGTGTGCTGTTCCTGCCGATGAGAGTGCTGTTCACCTTCGTCGTCCCGGCCACGGTGGCGTCCTACCTACCGTCGTTGCTGATCGTGGGGCTGGACGGTCCGGCGTGGCTGCCGTCGTGGCTGGGCTGGTGGGCGCCGGTGTTCGCCCTCTGGATCTGGCTGCTGGCCCAGCTCGCCTGGCGAACAGGCCTACGTCGATACACCGGAGCCGGCGGATGAGCGGGATGCGCCCGGGTACCGGACCGATCATCGCCATGGAGGACCTCCGGCGGGAGTTCACGGTGCGCTCGGCTGAGGGTCGGCTGCGGCGGTCCAAGCGGACGGTACGGGCGGTGGACGGGATCACCGCCACCATCGAGGCGGGCGAGGCCTGTGGCTACATCGGGGCCAACGGCGCCGGCAAGTCGACCACCATCAAGATGCTGACCGGAATCCTGGTGCCGAGCAGCGGCTCCCTGACGACCTGCGGGTTCGAGCCCGTACCGCACCGGCGCGAGCTGGCCCGAGAGATCGGGGTGGTGTTCGGCCAGCGCAGCCAGCTCTGGTGGGATCTGCCGCTGGGCCAGTCCTTCACCATCCTGGCCGCCATCCACCGGATCGGTCCAGGGGCGGCGAAGCCCCGGATCGAGCAGCTGGTGGAGGGCCTCGAGCTGCGTCCGTTCCTGGACACCCCGGTCCGCCAGCTCTCCCTGGGTGAACGGATGCGGGGCGAGGTGGCCGCCGCGCTGGTCCATCGACCCCGGCTGCTCGTCCTCGACGAGCCGACGATCGGGCTGGACATGATCAGCAAGGAGCGACTGCGCCAGTTTCTGATCGCTGAACGGAGCGCCGAAGGTACGACTCTGCTGTTGACCACCCACGACATGAGCGACATCGAGCGGCTGTGCGACCGCGTGCTGGTGGTCGACTCCGGCCGGCTGGCCTACGACGGGACTCTGGCGGGGTTGACCGAGCGGGTGGCGCTGCGGCGGATCCTGGTCGTCGACCTGCAGCGGCCGCACGCGACGTTGGTCGTGGCCGACGCCGAGCACCTGGGCAGCGAGCTGGACGGTCTGCGGCAGCGCCTGGCGTTCTCGCCACAGCAGACCACCGCCGCCCGGGTGCTGGCCGACGTCACCGCCCAGGTCGAGGTACGTGACCTGAGGCTGGAGGAACCGGCCATCGAGGACATCGTGCGCACGTTGTACTCCCGCGGCTGAAGTTGCCGGCGAATGCCCTATCGAACCCGACACGTGGTCATGGTGAGAGCATGGAGAAAGTCCGTGGTTGCCTGCTCGGGGGTTCAGGTAACCACGGACTTCAACCGTCATATCGTCGATCGGAGCCGAATTCTTACCGCCGCACCGTGTGATCTGGGTCTCACCAAGAGATCCTCTCGTGCGGGACGACGACAAGTCGACACTGGTTGAGGTCCTCGGCCTCAGCCGTCGGCGTGTCGTGCGCGTCGACCTCAGCGACCGTCGGATTTTTGGACGGCCCGCAGAGAACCTCCGAGCCTCAGAGGTGGCCCTTGGACTCGTCAGGAATGAGGATCCAGCCGGCGATGTAGATCAGGATCTGGGGGCCGGGGAGCAGCATGCTGAGCAGGAAGATGACGCGGACCACGTTGGCGTTCATGCCGAAGCGACGAGCGAGGCCCGAACACACGCCCGCAATCATCCGGTCGTGGGAAGGGCGGGAGAGTGAGGGCATTTCTGGGTGTCCTTTCGAGACAGTTCGGGGGTGCTGACCTCTACTGTGCCGCACCCCAGCCCTCCGAGTCACGGGTTCGCTGGAGGAGTCAGGGACTGCTCAGGGACCAGTCCGGGACGCACCCCGAGAGACGGCTCCCAGCCGTCCGTGCGACAAGATGGGCGTGCTCGAGACCTCCAGGAGACCACGTGTACGAGAACCAGCTCGGCCTGCCGCTGATCCACGCGGGCAAGGTGCGCGAGCTCTACGCCGTCGACCAGGAAACCCTCCTGATGGTCGCCACCGACAACATCTCGGCCTTCGACCACGTGTTGGCCAGCCAGATCCCCGATAAGGGCACGATCCTCAACCAGCTGTCCCTGTGGTGGTTCGAGCGGATCGCCGACGTGGTCCCGAGCCACGTTCGGTCCACCGACGTACCGGCCGTGGTCGCCGGTCGGGCGGTGCTCTGCGAGCGGTTGCAGATGATCCCGATCGAGTGCGTCGCGCGCGGCTACCTGACCGGATCGGGCTGGCTGGAGTACCAGGCGTCCCGGACGGTCTGCGGCATCGCCCTGCCCGACGGGCTGGTGGACGGCTCGCGGCTGCCCGAGCCGATCTTCACCCCGGCCACCAAGGCCGACCTCGGCGAGCACGACGAGAACGTGAGCTTCGAGGTGGTCGCCGGCACCATCGGGACGGAGCTGGCGATCACCGTCCGGGACCTGACGTTGGCGATCTACGCCCGAGCCGCCGAGATCGCGATCGGTCGCGGCTTCATCCTGGCCGACACCAAGCTCGAGTTCGGCCAGCGGCGCGACGGCGTCGTGGTGCTGGCCGACGAGGTGCTCACCCCCGACTCCTCCCGCTATTGGGACGCCGCCTCCTGGGCACCGGGAAGCCGGCTCGACTCCTACGACAAGCAGTACGTCCGCAACTGGCTGCTGCAGGAGTCCGGCTGGGACCGCCACGGTGACGAGCCTCCGCCCCCCCTGCCGGACGACGTCATCGCCGCCACCCGGGCGAAGTACGTCGAGGCTTACGAGCGGCTCACCGGGACGACCTTCACCCCCTGACGGGCCGCCGCCGCAACCGAGGCAGCGGGTGCAGCCGGATAGAATCGCCGCCATGGCGCGCGTAGTGGTCGAAGTAATGCCCAAACCCGAGATCCTCGACCCGCAGGGGAAGGCGGTCACCGGTGCGTTGGCCCGGCTCGGCTTCGCCGACATGTCGGTGCGGCAGGGCAAGCGGTTCGAGCTGGAGGTCGCCGGCACCGTCAGCCAAGAGTTGCTCGAGGACGTCCGCCGCGCCGCGGAGACGCTGCTGGCCAACACGGTGATCGAGACGTTCACCGTGCGCGTCGAGGACCCGGCCGACCTGGCTCAGGTGGCCCGGGGATGACGCTGCGACAGGCTCGGGGCGCATTGCCCCGGATCGGGGTCGTGACGTTTCCCGGGTCCCTCGACGACCAGGACGCCATGCGGGCGGTCCGGCTGGCCGGTGCGCAGCCGGTCGCGCTGTGGCACGGCAGCGACACCCTCGACGGGGTGTCTGCGGTCATCCTGCCGGGCGGGTTCTCCTACGGCGACTATCTGCGTTGTGGCGCCATCTCGCGGTTCGCCCCCGTGATGGGTGCGTTGACCTCCGCCGCCGACGCGGGCCTACCGGTGCTCGGCATCTGCAACGGCTTCCAGATCCTGTGCGAGGCGCATCTGCTGCCCGGAGCCCTGATCCGTAACGACGTCCGCACCTTCGTCTGTCGCGACCAGGGCATCCGGGTCGAGTCCACCGACACCACTTGGACTTCGCAGTTCGCCGTCGGCCAGGAGATCAACATCGTGCTCAAGAACGGTGAGGGCGGTTTCGTGGCCGACCGGGACACCCTCGACCGGCTCGAGGGTGAAGGCCGGGTGGTGTTCCGCTACAGCGGCGGCAACCCCAACGGCTCGATGAACGACATCGCCGGCATCTGCAACGAGCGCGGCAACGTCGTCGGTCTGATGCCGCACCCCGAGCACAACGTCGAACCGCTCACCGGACCGACGCTCGACGGCCGCCCGTTCTTCACCAGCGTGCTCGACTTCCTCGCGGCGTCGGTGTAGCTGTCCGACATGCCCGACCGACCAACCGCTGCCGGTCGCTCCCGAGGTTGGCCGCTGACCCGACGCTGGACTGTGGTGCTGCTGCTGGGTGCCCTGCTGTTCGTGGTGTTGCGTGCCTTGAGCGGCCTCGCTGAGCCGGCCCAGGACACCGCGATCTTCACCGAGAAGGTGGTGGTGGTCGGCGTGACCGGGCGCTACCAGCTCGACGACACCGACCGGAAGGTGCTGGGGTCCAACATGGACAACGCCCAGGCCGGCGTGATGTCGGTCCGTCCGCGGGTGCCAGGTGACTGTGCGGCAGCGGGCTGGACCACGCTCGGGGCGGGCCGACGGGCTAGTGTGGCTGGCCTCTGCCAGCCGGCGGTGCAGGGTCGTCAGGTCGTGGGCTGGCCGCAACGGCTGGCCGCGGTCGCCGCGAACCGCGGAGATGCCCATCCGGGCACGCTGGCTCAGAACGCGACCGGCTGTGTGGCGGCGGTCGGCCCCGGAGCGGCGCTGGCTGCGGCCCATCCGGACGGTTCGCTCGCCGCCTACAGCACACCGGAGGCCTTCCTGGCCGGCGGCGCCCCACTCGGCTGTCCGATCACCCTGGTCGACGCCGGCCGCGACTCGGACGCCGTCGTCGCCACGCTCGCCACCCGTTCCGACGTGACCCTCTACGTCACCGGCATCGGTCCGGACCCGGGCAGCAACGACCCCGGGTTGCAGGTGATCTACCGCGTGGGCACCACGATCCCCGGCTGGATGACCTCATCCAGCACCCGCCGGGAGGGGATTGTCACCCTGGCCGACCTGACCCGCTCGCTGATCGACTTCGGGCGGGCCGACGACACGTCCCCGGGGTCGATCGACGGGGCGCCTCTCCAGGTCGATGCTGCCACCCTCACGGTGTCCGGCGTCGCTGACCACATCCGTGCGGTCGCGGCACTGTCCGACGCCGCCGTGGCCGGCTACCTGGTCCTGGGTGCCGGCGGGGCGGTGCTCGTCGTGCTGGCGGTGGTCGGCTTCGCCACCGGGCGCCTCGGCTGGCCCCGGCTGGTCAGCGCCCTCGGCTGCGTCCTGGGGGCGGCGATGATGCTCACCGGGGCGGTTCACTGGTACGAGGCCAGCCATCCCGTGCTGGTCGTCGGGCTGGTGGTCTGGACCTGGTCCGCGATCCTGACGGCAGCCGCGATCGGTCTGGCCCGCTGGCAGCGGCTGCCGGTCGCCGTCACCGGCGCGGCCCTGACCGTGGCCGCGTTCACCATCGAGGCGGCACTCGGCGGACCGATGGAGCCGGGGTCGCTGCTCAACTCCCGACCGGTGGCGGGAGGTCGGTGGTACGGCTTCGGTAACGTCACCTTCGCGGTCTACGCCGCCGCCGGACTGGTCCTCGCGGGTTACGTCGCTGACCGCTTGCGGCGGCGGGGGCGCCCGGTGGTCGCACTGGTCGGCGCCGCGGTCATCGGCTTCGGTGTGGTGCTCTGCGAGGGTTGGCCCACGATGGGTACCGACTTCGGCGGCGTCATCGCCCTGACCCCGGGGGTGCTCTGGCTGTTGCTGGTCCTGTCCGGGGTGCGGGTGACCTGGGCGAAGGTGCTCGCGGTCGGGGCCTGCGCCGTGCTCGCCATCTCGGCCATCTCGTACCTCGACTGGCGGCGGGGGCCGGCGGCTCGGACGCACCTGGGCAACTTCGTCCAACGGATCATCGACGGCGACGCGTTGGACATCGTCAGCCGCAAGGGGGTGACCGCCCTGGAGTCGATGACCAGCCCGGTGGGGATCGGCGCGCTGCTGATCGGGATCGTGGTGTGGGTGCTGATGTTCCGCCGCATACTGCCCGTGCTGACCGACGGCTTCACGACGCTACGTCCGGTCAGCTTCGCCGTGCTGGCCACCGCGATCCTGGGCACGGTGCTGAACGACGGCGGAGTCTACGTCTGGCTGGTCGTGACGGCGGCCTTCTCCCTGACGGTGTGCTCGCTCTGGGTCGACCGCGCTCTCACCGACGGCCGGCTGAGCCGGGACAGGCGCCGGAGCAGGTAGCGTTTCCTCCGTGGCGGACACAGTCGAGAACGCGGCCAAGACCCCCGACCAGGTCCAGCCCTGGGCGGAGCTCGGTCTGAAGGCTGACGAGTACACCCGGATCAAGGAGATCCTCGGGCGCCGGCCCTCCTCGTCGGAGCTGGCGATGTATTCGGTGATGTGGTCCGAACACTGCTCGTACAAGTCGTCCAAGGTGCACCTGAAGAAGTTCGGCGCACTGAGCACCGAGACACCGATCGGGAAGCTACTGGCGGGCATCGGTGACAACGCCGGCGTGATCGACGTGGGCCAGGGGTATGCGGTGACGTTCAAGATCGAGTCGCACAACCATCCGAGCTATGTCGAGCCACATCAGGGCGCAGCCACCGGCGTCGGTGGCATCGTCCGGGACATCCTGGCCATGGGCGCCAGACCGATCGGCGTGATGGACGCGCTCCGGTTCGGCCCGCTGGACGCCCCAGACACCGCCCGGGTGATGCCCGGGGTGGTCTCCGGCGTCGGCAGCTACGGCAACTGTCTCGGTCTGCCCAACATCGGTGGGGAGGTGGTCTTCGACCCGAGCTATCTCGGCAACCCGCTGGTCAACGCACTCTGCGTCGGCGTCCTCCGGCACGAGGACCTGCACCTCGCCCGAGCCACGGGCGCCGGCAACCAGGTGATCCTCTACGGCGCGGCCACCGGCGGTGACGGTATCGGGGGAGCCTCGATCCTGGCCTCGGAGACCTTCGATGACTCCAAACCCACGAAGCGGCCGAGTGTCCAGGTCGGCGACCCGTTCATGGAGAAGCTGCTGATCGAGTGCACCCTCGAGCTGTTCCGGGCCGAGGTCATCAACGGGCTGCAGGACTTCGGGGCGGCCGGTCTGTCCTGCGCCACGTCGGAGCTGGCCGCGGCTGGTGACGGCGGGATGCACGTGGACCTCGACGCGGTGCCGCTGCGGGACTCCACCCTGAGCCCCGAGGAGATCCTGATGAGCGAGTCGCAGGAGCGGATGATGGCGGTGGTGGAGCCGGACCATGTCGACCAGTTCATGGAGATCTGCGCCAAGTGGGACGTGCTGGCCACCGTGGTGGGTGAGGTCACCGGCGACGGCCGGCTGATCGTCGACTGGCACGGCGAGACCGTGGTGGACGTCGACCCGAAGACCGTCGCTCTGCAGGGACCGGTCTACGAACGCCCCTACGCGCGGCCTGGCTGGCAGGACGGCGTGCAGGCCGACGGGGTGTCGGGGCTGGCCCGACCAGCGTCCGGTGAGGCGCTGGCGCAGACGGTGCTCGACCTGGTCGGTTCGCCGAACCTGTGCGACCGGTCGTGGGTCACCGACCAGTACGACCGGTACGTCCGCGGCAACTCGGTGCTGGCCCAGCCCGAGGATGCGGGCATGCTCCGGATCGACGAGGACACCAACCTCGGGGTGGCCCTGGCCACCGACTGTAACGGCCGGTACGCCTACCTCGACCCGTACGCCGGCGCGCAGCTCGCGCTGGCCGAGGCGTACCGCAACGTGGCCGTCTCCGGGGCGCAGCCGGTGGCGATCAGCGACTGCCTCAACTTCGGCTCGCCGGAGGACCCCGACGTGATGTGGCAGTTCACCGAGGCGATCCGAGGCCTGATCGACGGCTGCCGGGCGCTGGGCACACCCGTGACCGGGGGCAACGTCAGCTTCTACAACCAGACCGGATCAACCGCCATCCTGCCCACTCCCGTGGTCGGGGTGCTCGGCGTGATCGACGACGTGACCCGCCGGGTACCCGTCGGTTTCGGTGGCGCCGGACAGAGGATCCTGCTGCTCGGGGAGACCCGCGACGAGCTGGCCGGTTCGGTCTGGGCCGCGGTCGCTCATGACCACCTCGGCGGTTTGCCGCCGGTCGTGGACTTCGCGGCCGAGAAGGCGCTGGCCGAGGTGTTGGCCGACGCCAGCCGGCGCGTACTGCTGACCAGTGCCCACGACCTGTCCGAGGGCGGCCTGGCCCAGGCGCTGGTGGAGTCGTCGCTGCGCCGTGGCTTCGGGGCGTCGATCGAACTGCCGGCTGGGGTGGACCCGTTCGTGTCCCTGTTCTCAGAGTCGAGCGGTCGGGTGATCGTGTCGCTCAAGGATGACCAGCTCGACGCATTCGAGGCGCTGTGTACGGCCGCGGGCGTACCGGTCCAGCGGATCGGCACGGTGACCGAAGCCGGCCCCGGCGCCGAGCTCGAGGTGGCTGGGCAGTTCTCGCTGTTGCTGTCTCGGATCCGTTCGGCGTGGCAGGCGCCGATCCCGGCCGCCATGGGGATCTAGGAGCACGTGGCACGGGGGACGGGCCCTAGTTGATGCGCGACACGGCGAACAGCTCGGCCATCCGGCCATCGGGCAGTCCCGCCCGGGCGGCGTTGCCGCCGTTCCAACCGCGAATCATCTCCTCCAGCCCGTCACCGAGGTGAGCGGTCTGCGATGCGTGAGCCTTGAGGGCGCGGATCTTGCGGTCGAACCGGTCGGTGATGTCCACGGCGTGTCGCGAGTCCTCGTGACCCATCAGCCATAGCTCCGTCACGGGCCACGGCAGCAGGCCCCGGTCCATCAGCTCGGGGAAGGCGAATCGGTTCTCCGCCGCGGGGTACACCGCACGTAGCGTCGCTTCACCCGCCGCCAGGTGGTCGGGATGGGAGGCCTGCAGACGCTGGTAGAGCCGCTGCGGCGACTGGGTGAGCACCCGCTGCGGTCGTACCTCCCGGATCACCGCCACGATGGCGTGCTGCAGCTCGTAGGTAGGTTCCAGCCAGCCGTCACTCCACCCGTCGAGGAAGCGGACGTCGGTCACCCCCACCTCCGCGGCGGCGGCTCGTTGCTCTCGTTCGCGGATGGCCGGCATCTCCGACCGGGGGGTCTCGTCGAAACCGCCCTGTTCGCCCCGCGTACACATCAGCAGGGTCACCGCCATCCCACCGTCGACCCAGCCCGCGATGGTGCCTGAGGCGGCGAAGTCCGCATCGTCGGGGTGCGCCATCACCACCAGCGCCCGCTCGACCTCAGCGTCCAGCATCGGTTCCGGCCACTCCATCGCGCTGCGCCTGCTTGGCGGCTGTTCGCTCACCGGACCCAGACTAGGCGTGCACCGTGGTCGTTCGGGGACGGCTGGCAGGATGAAGCGGTGGACCCTGTCATCGTCGTCGGCGCGGGAATCTCCGGGATCGCCGCTGCCCGCACCATCCGAGCCGCCGGGCATCCGGTCGTCGTCCTCGACCGCGGCAAGCGGATCGGAGGTCGGATGGCGGTCCGGACCGCCGACGACCGGCCCGTCGACATCGGCGCCTCCTACTTCACCGTGTCGGACCCGACCTTCCAGGCGGTGGTCGACGACTGGCAGCAGCGCGGCCTCGCGCGACCGTGGACCGACACCTTCCACGTGTACGCCGACGGCGAGCTCACTCCCAAACCGGGCCCGATGCGCTGGGCCGCCCCGCGGGGGCTGCGGGCACTGGTCGAGGACCTCGCCGAGGGGCTGGAGATCCGCCAGCAGCAGGTGTCGCAGATCGAGCCCGGACCTCAGGTGGACGAGGAGCCGGCGTCCGCAGTGGTGCTGGCCATGCCGGACCCACAGGCCGAGCGGCTGCTGCACCCGTCCTTCGGGCCGGAGATCGCGGCGTTGACCGACGGCTTCGTGCCCGTGATGGTGCTGACTGCACTCTGGGAGCAGCGCAACTGGCCCGACGCCGTGGAAGGGGTTTTCGTGAGCGACGACGCCGTGCTGACCTGGATCGCCGACGACGGTCGTCGGCGGGGTGACCAGGCGCCGGTGCTGGTGGCGCACTCCACCAGCGAGCTGGCCACTGCGCACCTCGACGCGCCGGCCGAGGCCCGGGACCCGATGCTCGCGGCACTGCAGCGGGTGCTGGGGATCGTTGCGGCCCCCGTCTCGGCCACGGTACACCGGTGGTCGTTCGGCAAGCCGGCGGGCGGCCGGGACACGTCGTACTTCCTGGGCTCCTCCGGCATCGGTCTCTGCGGGGACGCCTGGTCGGTGAAGCCGCGGGTCGAGTCCGCGTACCTCTCCGGCGTGGCCCTCGGACAGGCCATCAGCCAACGGCTCGGCTGAGCGTTCCCGGCGGGGCTGGCTCGCAGCCGGGCGTTACCGGCCCGTTACGATGACGCTTCGCCATCGATGAGGAGTGCTGTGACCGCGTTCAGCTGGGGAAACGACCGGATCAGTCTGGGCTTCGACGCCGATGACGATGCTCCGATCCGCCTCGTGTCCATCGGCGAGCCCGGCAGCCCGGCCCGGACGGATCGAGCCCAGCCCCGGCAGCCGCTGGTGGAGATCCTGACGCCAGGATTCGGCCGCACCATGACCAGCTCCCGCTACGTCGGGACCGCCGTCGGTGCCCAGCTCCGCTACGTCAGTCACCAAGCCTCATCCGCCTCGTCGGTCGACCGGCTGGAGATCGTCCAGCGCGATGACGAGTCGGGACTCGTGACGACCAGCGTGTTCGAGGCCACCCACGGCGTCGCTTCCGTCCGGACCACCACCTCGGTCTCCATGGAGTCCGGTCACGACCCGCTGTTGCTGCTGGCGGTGTCGTCGTTCGCCACGGGTGCCGTGGTGTCGGAGATGCTCGACGAGCTGGAGATCTGGCAGGCCTCGTCGGCCTGGTCGGCGGAGAACATGTGGAGCTCCTCGCCGCTGCGCAGCCCCGGCATGGTCGCGATCACCGCCACCGGGATGGGCCCGATCAGCCGTACCCATCACGAGGTCACCAGCCGGGGGATGTGGTCCTCCGGAACGTACAACCCGGCGGGCGCCGCGCAGAGCCGGACCACGGGCGCCACGCTCGCCTGGCAGCTGGAGCACAACGGCGCCTGGCACTGGGAGATCGGCGAGTATCCGAGCTGGGGGAACAGCCTGTCCGAGCCCCCGTCGGTCGGCAGCAGTGAGACCGAGGGACCGACGACCGGTCGGCACGCCAACGACGGCGCCTACCTCGCCCTGCTCGGCCCGACCGACCCGCATCATCAGTGGTCGGTCACCGTCGACGAGAGCCGCGGCTTCGACACCGTTCCGGTGGCTTTCGCCGTCGGGTCCGGGCTGGATGAGGCCTTCGGGCACCTCACTGACCACCGCCGGGCGACTCGCCGCAACCATCCGCAGAACGCGACGCTGCCGGTGGTGTTCAACGACTACATGAACACGCTCAACGGGGACCCGACCGAGGACAAGCTGCGGCCGCTGGTCGAGGCGGCAGCCAGGGTCGGCTCGGAGTACTTCTGCATCGACGCCGGCTGGTACGACGACACCGCCGGCTGGTGGTCGAGCGTCGGCGACTGGCAAGCCTCCACCGCCCGCTTCCCGCACGGGCTGTCCGCCGTGGTCCGGCACATCCGCGACTGCGGGATGGTTCCGGGCCTGTGGCTCGAGCCCGAGGTGGTCGGCGTCACCAGCGTGGCCGCGACGGAGCTGCCCCCCGAGGCGTTCCTGCAGCGGGGCGGCGTCCGGCTGCGTGAGCACGACCGCTACCTGCTGGACCTGCGGCATCCGGCAGCCCGAGACCACCTCGACCGCACCGTCGACCGGCTGGTGGCCGACTTCGACATCGGCTTCTTCAAGCTGGACTACAACGTGACCCCGGGTGCGGGGACCGACCGTGCCGCCCCGAGCGTCGGCGCCGGTCTGCTGGAGCACGGTCGCGCGCTGCGGAGCTGGCTGCAGGGGGTGCTGGACCGGCACCCCACCCTGGTGCTGGAGAACTGCGGCTCGGGTGCGATGCGGTCCGACTTCGCGATGCTGTCGGTGCTGCAGCTGCAGTCGACCTCTGACCAGCAGAACCCCCTGCTCTACCCCGCCATCGCGGTCGGCGCGCTCGCCCACATCCTGCCCGAGCAGGCGGCGAACTGGGCGTACCCACAGGCCGACATGACCGACGAGGAGATCGTCTTCACCATGGCCACCGGGCTGGCCGGACGGCTCTACCAGTCGGGTCTGCTGCACCGGATGAGCGAGGCCCAGCTGGAGCTGGTCGGGCACGGGGTCACGGTGCACAAGGAGACGCGGGGGCGGCTGGCCGCATCCACTCCCCGGTTCCCGACCGGACTTCCCTCCTGGGACGACCCGTGGGTCTCGGTCGGCTTCCAGACCGACGACGAGGCCTACCTGATCGTGTGGCGACAGGCCGATGCCGACCGTAGCGTGGAGCTTGCGCTGCCGGGAGTGGGGCAAACCTCGACGATCACCCAGATCTACCCGAGCCCGTCGGTGGGGGCCACCTGGACCACCACGGCGACCGAGGGTGGGTTGACCGTTGATTCGGGTGGGACCGGCGTCGCCGCGGCGCGGATGTATCGAGTCGACCCCGTTCGCTGACGGTTGCCTGGCGGCCGCTCGCTAGCTGCGGTGGACCCGAATCCGGATCGGACCTTTGGCCGTGGACGGGTCGACCACGTGGCCGCCCTGGGTGATGTCCACCTCGCCGGTGGCGACGAGTCGACGGGCGGCCCGCCGGGCCGGCTCCATCAGCTCGCGCCAGCCGTCAGGCGACACCGCCCGGGCGGCGTCGCTGGGACAGATGGTGGCGGCGGCCGCCCGTCGGGCCAACAGGTCGCGAATGGTCTGCTCCAGCTGGCGATCCACCGCGGAGACACCGTGCTGGCGGCACGAGGTCGAGCAGTAACGGACGCTGTCCCAGTCGCGCTCCCACTTCTTCCGCCACTCGATCCGCCGACCGCAGGACTGGCACGTCTTCTCCTCCGGGGTCACCGATCCATTGTGCTCCGGACACCAACGGACGGATCGACCACTCGTGGTCGCCGCCCCGGGGAGGCTGAGCCTGCCAGGCCCCGGTGTCCGACCATGAGTGGTCGATCCTTCCGTTCTGATCCTGGTCACCGTCAGCCCAGCTGCGACTTCGGGCCGACGTAACGAGTTTGGAACGGTCGCCGACCTACTCTGGTCGCACTCAGCCCGCCATCGTGCGAGTCCGTCGGGAAGGACGTCCATGGATCTGAACACCGTGCGCACGGTCAGGACGCCCCGTGACCGCGACGGCCTGATCCTTGACCCGGGCGAGTCGTTCCTGGCCGGCGGCACCTGGCTCTACTCCGAGCCCCAGCTCGCCGTCACCGGGCTCGTCGACCTGGCCCTGCTCGCCTGGCCCAGCCTGGTCAAGACGCCCGACGGTCTGGAGATCGCGGCCACCTGCACCCTGGCCGACCTGTTGGCGCTCGTCCCCGATCCGTCCTGGCGCGCGCATCCGTTGTTCGCCCAGTGCGTGAACAGTCTGGTGGCGTCGTTCAAGATCTTCACTCAGGCCACCGTGGGCGGCAACCTCTGCACCACGCTGCCGGCCGGTTCGCTCATCTCGCTCACCGCCGCGCTGGACGCGACGGCGGTCATCTGGACGCCCGACGGGGGCGAGCGGACGATCGCGGTGGTCGACTTCGTGCTCGGCGCCCAACGGAACGCCCTGCAACCCGGCGAGCTGCTCCGGTCGGTGCGGATCGGCGGCGCCGCGCTCCGGGCCCGCACCGCCTACCGTAAGATCGCCCTGACCGACCTCGGTCGCTCCGGCTCGCTGGTCATCGGGCGGACCGACCCCGACGGCAGCGTGGTGATCACCGTGACCGCGGCGACCGACCGTCCGTACCAGTTCCGCTACCCTCGGCTGCCCGACGCCGGAGCTGTCCGAGACGACCTCGCCGGCATCGAGGTCTGGTACGACGACCCGCACGGCTCGCCGGCCTGGCGGGCCCACCTAACGGCGGTGCTGGCGGAGGACATCCGCCAGGAGCTGAGCCGCCACGAGGTCGTGGCGTGAGGTTCGAGGTCAACGAGGAGCAGCTGGACAGCACCCCCAAGCCCGGTCAGGTGCTCCGGACGTTGCTGCGCGAGCACGGCCACTTCGAGGTCAAGAAGGGCTGTGATGCGGGCGACTGTGGCGCCTGCACCGTGCTGGTCGACCGGCAACCGGTGCACAGCTGCCTCTATCCCGCGCACCGGTTGGAGGGCCGGAGCGTCACCACCGTGAGTGGTTTGGGGACGCCCGACGACCTGGCCCCCGTCCAGCAGCAGTTCGTGGCTGCCGCCGGGTTCCAGTGCGGCTTCTGCACCGCCGGCCTGGTGGTCACCGCCTCCGCCCTCGACGACGCCGACCGGGCCGATCTGTCCCGCACGCTGAAGGGCAACATCTGCCGCTGCACGGGATACCGGTCGATCTCCGACGCCATCGCAGCGCGGACCAACATCGAGCCCGCCGACACCCCCGACGCGTTCGGTCACTCCATCCCCGCCCCGGCC
>JBBRYD010000007.1:0-57086 GCA_038238065.1 Propionibacteriales bacterium
GGTGTTCGCGTTCATCTACAACGTGGCCGGCATCCCCATCGCCGCCGGCATCCTCTACCCCACCTTCGGGCTGCTGCTCTCCCCCATCATCGCCGCCGCCGCCATGGCCCTGTCCTCGGTCAGCGTCATCACCAACGCCCTACGGCTCAAGACCCGACAGCTATGACCACAAGATGGCTGGTAGCGATGTCAGCCGCGGGAGGCCGCCCCGGTCCGGGTGGCGCTGGTACGCGCTCGTTCAAGCCAGCCCTGGCGTTCCGGATTCTGACCCCGTTGTACGACACAGCCCTCGAGCTGCTCGGACTCGGCCGCGCCTTTCACCGAGAGGTCGCCCGTCTCACCCGGGTGCTACCCGGGGAAAGAGTTCTCGACATCGGCTGCGGTACCGGAACACTGCTGGACACCTTGCTGACCTTGCGTCCCGACGCAAGCTATGTGGGGGTTGATCCGGACCCTCAGGTGTTAGCCATCGCCAGTGGCAAGCTCCGGCGGCGCCATCCAGCCGTCCAGTTGCTGACCGGCTACGGGGAGAACCTTCCTGTCGCGGACCAGGCCTTCGACCTCGTGGTGAGCACCTTGACCTTTCACCACCTCACCGACTCAGCCAAACGATCCACGCTGACCGAAGTACGCCGCGTCCTGCGCCCTGCCGGACGCTTCCTGCTCATCGATTTCGGCCGCCCCAGCTCACTGGCCGCGAAGGTACTGCTCACCGTGGGCAGCCTCTTCGACGGTCGAGCGAATATGCGGGCCAACCTGACCGGTGAACTTCCGACCATGCTTCACCAGGCAGGATTCGACGTGGCCGAACTGCGCCCGCCGCGGCGCGGCGTCCACTACCTCCAAGCTTCGGCCGTGCCGTGACCCATGAACAGCAGCAGCACCTCCCCTCTGCGGGAGTGCGCCTTCGACAAACCTGGCACCTTGGCACACCGAAAAGCCGGCAACCCGTAGGTTGGCAAGCTCGACGGTGCCGACGCAAAGGAGCCGCCGCACAAGATGACAGGGACAAATCTGACCGAGCAGCATGTGGGCATCCACCACTTGCACGACGACGTGTCGATCAACTTCCAACTGAACCGGTGGGTGGCCTGGACCGGCGGGGCTGCCCTGCCCGACATCCGTTCCATCGCCAGTCGGCTGACTGACTTCGCCACCAGCCGCCGCCTGTTCCTCCGGTTAGCCGAGACTGCGCTCGCACAGGGAGATCTGCGCCGCGCCGCGTTTCACATCCGGGCGGCTGAGTTCTTCCTCCGCGGCGATGACCCCGAGAAGGCTCCACTGCGGGCTAGGTTCGTCGAGCTGCTGCTGCGTAGCAGGGGCATGAACGACAGTGATCGTGACCGGGTGCCTTTCGGCGCCGGTTGGCTGCCCGCGTACCACTTCGACGCTCACCAGCCCAAGGGCACGGTCCTGGTGTTCGGCGGCTTCGACAGCTACATCGAGGAACTTTTTCCCGTCATGGACGCCCTGTCGACCCACGGCTGGAATGTGGTCGGGTTCGAAGGCCCAGGGCAAGGGGGTGCTTTGGAAGAGGCTGGGCTGCCGTTTGTGGTGGAGTGGGAGCGGCCGGTCGCGGCCATCGTGGACTACTACGGGCTGACCGAGGTGACCTTGCTGGGGATCTCGTTGGGGGCGGCCTCGCGGTCCGCGCTGCCGCGTTCGAACCGCGCGTTCGCCGCATCATCTGCGACGACGCCCTTTTCGACTTCCTGGACGCCAGCCTCCGCCAAGTCCCGGCGGTGCTGCGAGGCGTGGTGGCAGGTCTGGTGGCGGCCGGGGCCGACAGTGCTGCCAACGCCCTGGTGCATCGCGCCGTGCGCCACAGCCCGGTGCTTGAGTGGGGGCTGCACCAAGGCATGCACGTCTTCGGTGTCGACAGCCCCTGTGCCTATCTGAAGGCTGCGGCCCCGTTCCGCACGGCGGCCTACTCCGCTCAGGTGCGCGCTGACACGCTGCTGCTCGCCGGAGCCGAAGATCATTAGATTCCGCTGCTCCAGTTCCACCGGCAGATGGCGGCCCTGGCGGGCGCACGGTAGGTCAGCGGCCACATCCTGACCCGCGCTGACGACGCCCAAGACCACTGCCACATCGGCAACGTCGGCCTCTCCCTCGACCTCATCACAGGATGGCTCGACCAGATGGTTCGAGTGGACGCCGAACGTGCCCGACAACCCGGCACGGTGCCCCCGGCGGAACCTACCTGACGCCGTCATATATGTAGCAACACATTCCCCCCCAATCTTCGACCCAACTCCCACCTGGCGCCATGCTCAAGCGCCGCGCCCCAGGTCGGCTAAGTCGTCGAACCGGTCGACGAGCGTCGGGCACGAGGACGAAGATGAACGTTCTCACTGCTCCGGTTGTCGTCGTCGAGCCTCACGAGGGCGGCCCATGCGGACAACACCGTGCATTTCAAGAGGCAGCGCAACGGTCTCGCAGGCCGCAGACAGCAAGGACGTACCGACGGGTTTAGACCTTCTCCCGACGGCCCGTCAGCGGGTCGCTGACCGGGGGTCGCGGTTCCTGAGCTTCGCGTGGCGGTGCGGTAGGAGACTGATGGGCAGGCAGCTTGAGCCGCTTGAGCAGCAGCGCGTTGACGGTGACGATGACGGTGGAGCCCGACATGGACAGCGCCGCGATCTCGGGCCGCAGGACTAGCCCGAAGGCGGGGTAGAAGACGCCGGCGGCGATGGGCAGTGCGAGGAGATTGTAGCCGAGGGCCCAGGCCAGGTTCTGGTGTTCTTTGCGCATGGTGGCCTTGCCGATGCGCAGGGCGACCGGCACGTCGAGCGGGTCTGAGCGCATCAAGACCACGTCAGCGGTGTCGATCGCCACATCGGTCCCGGCGCCGATGGCGATGCCGATGTCTGCCTTCGCCAGGGCCGGGGCGTCGTTGACGCCGTCGCCGACCATCGCCCCTCGCTTGCCGACCTTTTGCAGCCCGGCGACCTTGTCCGCCTTGTCTGCGGGTAGGACCTCGGCGATGACGGTATCGATCCCCAGCTGCTCGGCGATCCGCCGGGCGGTCTCCTCGTTGTCCCCGGTCAGCATGACGACCTCGACACCGGACTGATGCAAGGCGGCGACGGCGGCAGCGGCCGTTTCCCGGGCAGCGTCGGCCAAGGCGATGACGCCCACGGCGCGTCCATCCACGGCGGCGAGCACCGCAGTGCGCCCTGACGCGGCCAGCTCGTCGCGCCGGGCGGCGAGATCACCGAGGTCGACGTTCTCCTTGACCATCAGCCGACGGTTTCCCACCGCAACCCGCCGGCCGTCGACGGTGGCGGTGGCACCGTGCCCGGGGACGGTGAGGAAGTCACTCGCCGCCAGCGAGGGAACGCCCCGCTTGGCCGCTTCTTGGTCGATGGCCCGGGCTAACGGGTGCTCGGACTCGCGCTCGACTGCGGCTACGAAGGCCAGCATGTCCTCCTGGCTGATGCCCACGGCGATGACGTCGGTGACTTCCGGCTGTCCCTTGGTCAGTGTGCCCGTCTTGTCCATCACGACTGTGTCGATCTTTGCTGCGCCCTCTAACGCGGTGGCGTTTTTGAACAGCACCCCCCGCTTGGCGCCCAGACCGGTACCGACCATGACCGCCACCGGGGTCGCCAAACCCAGGGCGTCGGGGCAGGTGATGACGACCACGGTGATCGCGAAGAGCATCGCTTGAGCCACACCGGCCCCCGCGAGAATCCAGACACCGAACGTCACCGCGCCGCCAGCCAAGGCCACAAAGACCAGCCAGAACGCTGCCCGGTCGGCCAGCCGCTGCCCGGGCGCCTTCGAGTTCTGCGCCTCCTGGACCATCTTGACGATCTGCGCCAGCGCCGTGTCCGCACCGACCTTCGTTGCCCGCACCCGCAACGTTCCGGTCGTGTTGATGGAGGCGCCGATCACCTCCGCACCGGGGCCTTTGTCCACTGGCATCGACTCCCCGGTGACCATCGACTCGTCGACCTCGGACTCCCCCTCCTCCACGACGGCGTCCACCGGGATCTTCGCGCCGGGACGCACCAGCAGCAGGTCACCGACCTCGATCGCGGAGGTGGGTACGTCCACCGGTTTCCCGTTGCGGATGACGACCGCCTGGGACGGGGCCAGCTCGAGCAGGGTTCGGACGGCGTCGTTCGCGCCGCCCCGGGCGCGCATCTCCAACCAGTGCCCCAACAACACGAAGGTGGTCAGCACGGTGGCCGCCTCGTAGAAGACCTCACCGCCGCCGGTGAACGTGATCACCAGGCTGTACAGCCAGCCGGTGCCGACCCCCACCGCGACCAGGACCATCATGTCCAACGTCTTGGCCTTCAACGCGCGGTAGGCGCCGTTGAAGAAGATCCACGCTGAATAGAAGATCACCGGCAGCGACAGGATCAGGGAGAAGACGTCATCCCGCAGCCCGAACGGCGCCGGCACGGTGAACCCCAGCACCTCACGCCCGATCGGCGACCACAGCAGGATCACCACCGACAGGACCGCGGCGACCAGGAACCGGTTGCGCATGTCGCGGGCCATCTCCTTCATCGACCCGCCGCCGTGCCCCCCGCCGTGGCCCATCATCGCCTGTGTGGAGCGGTCCATAGCCTCAGCACCGCCGTGCCCGACCGGCGTCTCATGCTGGTGCGTCTCCTGCCCGGCGTGCGGATGGCGTCCGGGAGGTCTCGCCGGGGCGGCGGGGGTGTGTGTTGTGGTGGGTTCGCTCATGGGGTCGCACACATGGTCGGGGACGGACTGCCCGGCGCAGTGGTACCCGCAGTCGGTGACCCATCCCACCAGCTGGGCGACGGAGGTTCTGTCCGGGTCGTAGGTGACGGTTGCGGTCTGGGATGAGGCATTCGCCTCCACGGCCAGCACACCGGGGCGGCGGGCGAGCGTCTTCTCCACGATGGGTTCTGAGGTCGCCCAGTGCAGCCCGCCGACCTCCAGGACCGTGGTCTCACTCTTCATGCTTCATTAGCTCCTTCCCGGCCTCGAGCCGAACAGGTGGTGCGCACTCGGGCCAGTGACTGCCGGCCGGTTCGATGCTTCGGGCACTGTGCGGCCAGGGTGGAGTGATGGATGCTGCCGGTGGCTTGCTCGCTCAGTTGTGGTTCCCGCCGGGCATCATGAACATCATGGCGGCCATCATGAAGGTGCAGACCAGCGCGTACACGATGGCTCCCGAGCCGAGCACGCCGGTGAGGACGAGCACGCCGACAATGACCAGCATGGGAACACAGCACACCATCATCAGCAGCTGATGACCCATCAGACGCCGTCTGGGTTGCAGTGCCTCAGGTTCTGTCGGCTCGTTGCGATCGACGCCACCCGGGGGTGCCTGCGGGATCTGCGGCCATTGCTGTTGGCCGACGCGATGTCGTTGCCCGTTCAGGGGGGGTCGGCTCGGGCTGGGATTGCCCTTTCATGAGGCTCATCGTTGTCTCCTCGCTGTCGGTGCATCGGTGAAGATGCTTCTTCGGTCAATGTTGGGGTTTCGGTGGTTCCGATTCCGGATGTGCACCTTCAGCCTCTCGGCCACGGGTGAAGGCGGAACGGCGTTTCCTGTGAAGGTTTGTTGAAGTTGCTCAGCCGCCATGATGCGCGCCGTGATCGACCGACGGAGACGACGACGGTGAGGGTGAAAAAGTGGAGCTGGTGCTGGGTGTCGGGGTGTCACCTGAGATTGCTGGGCCGATCACGAACGCGGACAGGGCGTACATGAGCGCGAAGATCGCCAGCGCGATGACCGGCGCCTTCCAGGTGTGGAACCGGCGGTACAGCCGTCTGAGCAGCGGGACGGACAGCACCAGACCGAGGACGCCGAACAGCAGGTTCCCGCCGACACCGGTCACCAGCGCGGCCCCGGCAATGATCCCCACGTGGTGCAGCACGTGCGGTACCAAACCCAGCAGGGCACCGAACGCCGCCGACACAGCCCGCCACGCCGCCGCCCAGAAGGTGCGCCGACCGGAGGTCACACCGGCGGTCACACCGGCGCCGTCTACGGGCTGATTAAAGGTCATGGACGCTGTCACTCCCGGTAGGACAGGGTCGTCATCATGCCGGCCTCGGCGTGGTAGATGTTGTGGCAGTGAGTGGCCCACTGGCCCGGGTTGTCGGCGTCCAGGTCGACCTCGACCGTCTGCATCGGCCGCACGATCACGGTGTCCTTTCGAGCGCCGCCAGCGACAAGGCCGAAGGTGTGACCGTGAACGTGCATCGGGTGGAACATCATCGACATGTTCTGGAACCGGAGCCGCACCCGCTCACCTTGACGGACTGGCAGCGGTTCCGCCTCGGGGAAAGTTTTGCCGTTGATGGTCCACCGGTACGGCGCCATCGTGCCCGCCAGCACCAGGTTGTGGGTGCGGTCCACCTTCTTGTCGGGCAGCCGCTGGTCGGGGGCGGTCAGGTCGGTGCCGGTCAGCACGCCGCCGTTCAGCTCGGCCGGGTGGGCGTCCCGCGGCGGGGTGGGGCCTGCCGCCGTGCGGACGACGGCCAGCCCCTGTCCGGTTTTGCCTTCCGCTGCCGCGACGAACGGGAAGACGCCGTCGCCGAGGGTGACGGTGATGTCGTACCGCTCCCCCATCCCGATCAGCAGGGCGTCGGTCTCGCTTGGCTGCACGAGGAAGCCGTCGCTGTGGGTCACGGTGAGCCGGTGGCCGCCGAGAGCGACCCGGAACGCGGTGTCGGTGCCGGCGTTGATGATCCTCATTCTGACCCGCTGCCCGGGTTTCGCGGTCAGCGTTGTCGGTGCGGAAGCTGTTCGGCCGTTGATCAGGTAGTGCGGGTAGTCCACGTCACCCGCGCCGCCGAGCAGCGGCGACTGCGAGCCGCCCATGTCCATGCCGCCCATCGACCCATCCCCCATGCCGCCACTGTCTGCAGCCCCCTGGTCGGCCTGGAGGTCGGTCAGGACCTGGTCGGGTGTGCGGCCGGTGCCGTCGACCCAGTCGTCGAGGACGACGACCCACTCGTGGTCGTAGCGGCCGGGTTCGGCCGGGTCGTCGATGATCAGCGCGCCGTACAGTCCCCGGTCCAGCTGCATCCCTGAGTGCGGATGGTAGAAGTACGTGCCCGGATGGGGGGCGGTGAACTCGTAGGTGAAGGTGTCGCCGGAGGCGATGGGGGCCTGGGTCATGCCCGGGACGCCGTCCATATCGTTGCGGACCGCCAGCCCGTGCCAGTGGATGCTGGTATCGGCGGGAAGCCGGTTGTCCACCTGGACGCGGAGCAGGTCACCGGCCTGGGCGCGCAACAGCGGGCCGGGCACCGAGTCGTTGTATCCCCACGTTCGCGCCGACGTGCCGACCAGGTCGACGGTCGTCGACCGGGCCGTGAGACGCGCGGTGACCACCTTCTGTCCGGCCCCCCGCCGGGCGGCGTCGACCCGCCGCACCGGGTCCGATACCGGCCCCACCGCAGGGCCGAGCCGGCTGCAGCCAGACAAGCCACCCAGGGCGGCCACCCCGACGGCGCCTGCGGCACCGATTATCAGCTGTCGGCGGGAGATGTCAAGCATGCACACGCCTTCCCGTCAGAGGGAGATCGGTCTTGGAGTCTCGTCTTCGCGGTCGGTTCGGCATTCAGTGGATCGCGCGGAGCGCGTCCTGACGGGCGTGGTACTCGTCGATGTCGATCTCGCCGCGGGCGAAGCGCTCATCAAGAATCTGGGAGGCATCCCGGCCTGTCGGTGTTCCGGCGCGCCCGTTGCGGATGCCCCGAAAGATCGCGATACCCGCGAACGCGACCAGGGCCCAGATCGCCACCATGACGACGATCATCACGATCCACCCGCCCCAGCCCATGCCACCCCAGCCCATGCCGTTGCCGCTGTTCCACCACATCATCGCTAACTCAACCCTTTTCGTTTTCGTCCTGTTTTCTGGTTCACCTTCACCGTGCCAGCCCTGCCAGGTGAAAGCGTTGATGGTCCTGTGAAGGTTCGATGAAGAAGCCGAACGACGCCGGCGAAGTGAGCGCGACGCGTGCGCCGCCCTGGCACCATGGACACATGACGCCGACCTCTGGTGAAGCGGACCCAGACCAGACCAGCGTCGACCCCTCTGTTCGTCCCCAGTCAGGTTTGCGGGCCATGGTCGTCGAAGACGAGACGCCCCTGGCAGCACTGCTGGGCAGCTACCTTCAACGGGGCGGCTTCGAGGTCCAGGTCGTCCACGACGGGCATACAGCGGTGGTCGTCGCCCGGGAGTTCGACCCCGACATCGTCGTGTTGGACCTGGGGCTGCCCGGCCTGGACGGGATCGAGGTCTGCCGGCAGGTCCGTATGTTCTCCGACGCCTACCTGATCATGCTGACCGCCCGCACCGACGAAGTGGACAAGCTGATCGGGCTGTCGGTAGGCGCCGACGACTACATGACGAAACCGTTCAGCCCCCGCGAGCTGATGGCACGCGTCGCAGCCATGCTGCGCCGGCCCAGACCACTCGGACACGAACAGTCCACCAGCCACACCGATCCTGGGCACACCGACGCAGGGCACGCCGACCTGAGGACTTTCGGGTCGTTGACGGTTGATGCCGACGGTCGCGACGTGTGGCTGGACGGGGTGCCGGTTCCGCTCACCCGGACCGAGTTCGACCTGCTGGCCACCCTGTCCGGGCGACCCGGGATGGCGTTCGGCCGGCGCCAGCTGATCGACGCGGTGTGGGGACCGGAATGGGTCAGCGACGAACACCTGGTGGACGTCCACATCGGGCACCTCCGACGGAAGCTGGCCGACGACGCGAACGAGTCGAAGTTCGTCCGCACCGTCCGCGGGATCGGGTACCGGATGGGCACCGGCCAATGAGCCACCCCATCCAACCTCCACCAGCCGCACATCCAGCAGACCTCCAAAGACCAGCCCGACGTGGACGGTCCCGGCAGCGGAACGGGCACCAACTCGAGACACCGCGGCCAGGAGGGTTCGCGACCCGACTGTTGGTGGTCCAGGCGCTCGTCCTGGTCGCCAGCGCCGTCACCTCGTGGCTGGTCGCCACCGCCGTGGCCCCGCGCATCTTCCACGTCCACCTGCAACGCGCCGGAGTGCCGCACCTTCCCGCCGAAGCAGCTCATGTCGAGGAAGCGTTCTCCTCGGCGCTGCTCATCTCACTGCTCATAGCCCTCCTCGCTGCCGTGGTGCTGGCGCTGGCGGTGACCTGGTACTTCGGCCGCCGTCTGCACCGGGCCATGTTCGCTGTCACCGAGTCAGCATCAGAGGTCGCGGCAGGCCGGTACAGCGCACGGATCCCGCGGCCCGGTCTGGGCGTCGAGTTCGACCAGCTCGCGACCACCTTCAACCAGCTCGCGCACCGGCTCGACGCCACCGAGACCACCCGTCGACGGATGCTCGCCGACCTCGGGCATGAGATGAGAACCCCGTTAGCCACATTGGATGCTCACCTCGAAGCCCTCGAGGACGGCGTCCGCACCCTAGACGACACCACCCTGTCGGTCCTGCGGGCCAGTACGCAACGCCTCGGCCGGCTCGCCCAGGACATCAGCGCCGTCAGCCAAGCCCAAGAAGGCACCCTGCAGCTACATTGCTCGCCGGTGACCGCTCGGCAGCTCATCGCCACCGCCGTCCAGGCAGCCCAGAACAGGTACCGCACCGAAGGGGTAGCCCTCATCGAAGGCACGGCCAATACCACGGTCCTGTCAGTCGACCCGGAACGGATCGAACAAGTTCTGGGCAACCTCCTCGACAACGCCCTGCGACACACCCAAACCGGCGGCACCGTCACCGTCACATCCAAGGCAGGCGACCGATCGGTCCAGCTGATCGTGAAGGACACAGGTGAAGGAATCGCACCGGAACACCTCACCCAGGTGTTCGACCGCTTCTACCGAGCCGACACCGCACGCAACAGACTCCACGGTGGCAGCGGCATCGGCCTGACCATCTCCAAAGCCATCGTCGAAGCGCACCGGGGCCGGATCTCCGCACACAGCGCCGGCCGCGGAACCGGCACCACCTTCACCGTCCACCTTCCCCGACCGCCGCATTGACTCCAGAACTGACAACGGTCGCCATGCCCTGGTCCGCGTTGATCATCGGCCTCGCCAGTACAGCACCATGGCCACGCCCCAGAGTGCGGCGACCGCGACGAGCGGCACCTTGAAGTCGGAGTCGATCAGGACATTCACCACGGCCATCGAGCCGATCGAGAAAACGCCAGCCAGGGCGACGGCGACACCGGCGCCCCGGACCCGGGCGCGGAACGCTGTGGCGGCCAGGTAAACGGTCAGAATTCCTGTCGCCGTGATGTAGCCGCCCAGCACCCAGAACACCAGGTTCAGCCAGTTCCCGATGCCGGGCGCGGCGTCCGACAGCTCCTCCAGCGTGGCACCGAGGTAGCGGGCGTCCTCGGGCAACAGCGCAGGACGCAACCAACAAAAGTAGAGACCGATCCCGACCAGGATCAATCCGCACCCGCCGACGACCACCGCCGACAACGGCGCCCTGTTCGTGCCGCTCACTGCATCACCCCTTCTCGTCCGTCATTGAGACCCGGCTGCCGCCCGCCGCCTGCGGTTCCTGACTCATCGCCGGTCAGCGGTTGGAAGCGGCGGAGACGGAGGCTGTTGGTGACGACGAACACCGACGAGAACGCAATGGCGGCGCCGGCGAGCATCGGGTTGAGAAGTCCGGCGGCGGCAAGGGGGATGGCGGCGATGTTGTAGGCGAAGGCCCAGAACAGGTTGCCCTTGATGGTGTTGAGGGTGCGGCGGGCAAGACGGATGGCGTCGGCGGCGGCCCGCAGGTCGCCGCGGACGAGGGTGAGGTCGCTGGCCTCGATTGCGGCGTCAGTGCCGGTACCCATAGCCAGCCCGAGGTCGGCTTGGGCGAGGGCGGCAGCATCATTGACGCCGTCGCCGACCATGGCGACCACCCTGCCTTCGCGTTGCAGGCGGGTGACGACGTCAACCTTGTCCTGCGGGAGGACCCCTGCATACACCTTGTCGGCGTCGATGCCCACCTCGGCGGCGACGGCCCGGGCGACGGTGCTGTGGTCGCCAGTGAGCAGGATCGGGGTCAGGCCGAGCCGGCGCAGCTGCCCCACCGCTTCAGCGGAGGTGGCTTTCACCGCGTCAGCGATGACGAGGACGCCACGGGCGTGGCCGTCCCAGCCGACCACGACGGCGCTCCGGCCGTCGGCTTCGGCGGCCGCCATGGCCTGTTCGAGCTCGGCGGGCATCAGCGACCCGGGTTCGGTGAGCACCTGGCGGCGGCCGACGAGGACGGTGTGGCCGTCGGCGTTGCCTTGCACGCCGAGCCCGGGCAGGCTGGTGAAGCTGTGCACTTGCGGCAGGACGCCGGTCCGTTGCACGGCCCCGCGAGCTACGGCCTGAGCGATGGGGTGCTCGGAGGCGTCCTCCACAGCACCGGCCAGCCAGATGACCTGGTCGGGGTCCTCGCCGGGTGCGGCGATCACATCGAGCAGGGTCATTCGGCCGGTGGTGATGGTGCCGGTCTTGTCCAGCACGATGGTGTCGACGCGGCGGGTGGACTCGAGCACTTCTGGTCCCTTGATCAGGATGCCGAGCTGCGCGCCGCGGCCGGTGCCTACCATCAGTGCGGTGGGGGTAGCGAGCCCGAGCGCGCACGGGCAGGCGATGATCAGCACGGCGACGGCGGCGGTAAACGCGGCTGCCGCCCCCGGGCCGGTGACTAGCCAGACAGTGAACGTGGCGGCGGCGAGAACGAGGACGACCGGGACGAAGATGCCGGAGATCCGGTCGGCGAGGCGTTGGACCTGTGCTTTGCCGTTCTGCGCGTCCTCGACCAGCCTCGACATCTGCGCCAGCTGGGTGTGCGCACCCACCCGGGTGGCGGTGACGACGATCCGGCCGCCCGCGTTCACGGTGGCCCCGACCACCCGGTCGCCCACGCAAACCTCAACCGGGACAGACTCACCGGTCAGCATCGAAGCATCGACCGCCGACGCCCCTTCGGCGATGACGCCGTCGGTGGCGATCTTCTCCCCGGGCCTGACCACGAACCGCATGCCCACCTGGAGCTGGTCGGTAGGGAGGCGGTGCTCACGTCCCTCTTCTAGGACAGATACGTCTTTCGCGCCGAGCTCCAGCAGCGACTGCAGGGCGGCGCCGGCGCGGCGTTTGGAGCGGGCCTCGACGTAGCGGCCGGCGAGCAGAAACGTGGTGACCCCGGTCGCGGCCTCGAGATAGATGTTGCCGCCTCCGTCGGTGCGGGTCAGGGTCCACTCGAACGGGTGCCGCATGCCGGTGATGCCGGCGGTGCCGAGGAACAGCGCATACAGCGACCAGCCGAACGCGGCCAGCGTACCCAGGGAGATCAGGGTGTCCATGGTGGTGGAGCCGTACCGCAGGTTCACCGCGGCGGCCCGATGGAACGGCCAGGCGCCCCACACCACGACCGGGGCGGCCAGGGTCAACGACAGCCACTGCCAGTTCGGGAACTGCAGTCCCGGCGCCATGGCCATCGCCACCACCGGCACGGTCAGCGCAGCGGAGACCAGCAGCCGCTGCCGCAACAGCCGGGTCAAGTCAACCGTTGTCTGGTCGTGCTCCGCGGCGTCCGGCCCGGCCGGTGACGATGGAAGCGCCGCGGTGTAGCCGGCCTTCTCCACCGTCGCAACCAGATCGTCGGCGGTGACGGTGCCGGGGAACTGGACGCGAGCCTTCTCAGTGGAGTAGTTGACGGTCGCGATGACCCCGTCCAGCTTGTTCAACCGCTTCTCGATCCGAGCTGCGCAGGACGCGCACGTCATCCCCCCGATCTCGAGCTCGACCTGACCCAGACCGCCCGCGGCGCTCAACGGGCCTGTTCCCGTGCTCCTGAAGCTCACCGACCCCTCCGTCCCTGCCTGTTGCTGTCTGTCTGTCATTGCCGTGCGCCGCCGCGTTCTGCTCGGGCTGCCTGTTTGGGCGGGTCAGGCGGTGACCAACTCGTAGCCGGCCTCCTCGACCGCCTCCTTCACAGCGGCGTCGTCGAGCTGGCTCTCACTGGCGACCCTGACTGCACCGCTGGCCAGGTCGACCTGAACGTCCGATACGCCGGCGATCTTGACGACCTCTTCGGTGACCGCGTTGACGCAGTGGCCGCAGGTCATCCCGGTGACCGTGTAGGTGGTGCTGGTGGAGCTCATGATGGTGCCTTTCTGTGATGGAGCGGTAGGCCGTCTGCGCACCGCTTGGTACTTAACAGTCGAGGCAGTCAGGACCGGACGAGGCGGGCGATCGCGGCGGAGGCTTCCTTCAGCTTCGCGTCGGCCTCTTCACCGCCGGCGGCGACGGCGTCGACCATGCAGTGGTTCAAGTGCTCGTCCAGCAGGCCCAGGGACACCGACTGCAGCGCCTTGGTCATAGCGGACACCTGCGTCAGGATGTCGATGCAGTACTGCTCCTCCTCCACCATCCGCTGCAGCCCGCGAGCCTGACCCTCGATCCGTCGAAGTCGTTTGAGGTAGTCGTCCTTGTGGTGGATGTAGCCGTGTGGGCTGATGGCGTCGTTGCTGCTGTCGTTCATGGCGTGTCTCCTCGAAACTGTCCCGACCACACATGATACCCCAGGGGGGTAGTGGAGTCACCATAGCAAAGGAGGGCTGCGGTGTGCGCTGACGTCATACCCCCCTCGGGTGTGCGTTGTAGTCTGGTCGAGTCGGCGAGTCGGGCAAGCAGAAGGCTGGAGGTGGGAGACGGTGCGCGCTGGGTGTGCGGCCCTTGTCCAAGGCGGGTCGCGGTGCGGCGACCGGCTGCGCCGTCTCCTCCTGGTCTCCGCTCTGTGCGTGGTCGTGTTGAGTGTGGTCGGAATGCACCAACTGTCCCTCGGCCACGACTTCGCCGCCCCACCCGCCGCTGGTGGCGACCAGCACGGCGCCGCCCACCTTGCCGCGGTTCAGCATCAGTTTGCTCGACAGATGACGGGTGCCGACCTCGCGGCCCACGGACCGCCCGCGGCGGCCATGAGTGCGGACCCCGTCGGAGTTCTGGCGGTCGCGATGGGTGGCCACGACGAGACCGGCGCCGGCCGAAAGATCGACACGCCCGTGGCCACCTGGGCTGTGCCTTCGAGCGTCGGAGGCGATGCGTGCCCGGGCTGCGGCCACCACAGCATGGCGTTCAGCACGTGCCTGCTGGCGATGACGCTGCTGGTGCTCACCTGGCTGCTGACGCCGCCACAGACACGACACCTCCCACCCCGGTGGCTGTGGCGACCCGCGACCGTCGCCGTCCTGATCGGCCGGCCACTGCCGGCGCTGTCCCTGACGGAGCTCTCCCTGCTCCGTACGTGAGCCGATCCGTGTAAGTGACGCCTCTTCACCGATCAGCCTCCGGCGCGCGGTCAGACGGCGCACGGCTCGGTCGACCCCTCATCCGAGGGACTCATACACGCACGCGCACACGAAAAGGACTCAATCAATGATGAAGCAGCATGCAGTGAAGGCCACCCTGACCGCGCTGGCCGTCGGGGTCACCCTCGGATTGGCCGGATGCGGGGGCAACAACGACGCGGGCGGTATGGGTGGCATGGACCCCAGCACCTCGCCGATGTCGCAGATGCCGTCAGCCAGCCCGAGCTCGACCGGCTCCTCACCCAGCGCCAGCGCAGCGGCGCAGTTCAACGACTTCGACGTGATGTTCGTCCAGGGCATGATCCCGCACCACAAGCAAGCGGTCGAGATGAGCAGCACCCTGCTGAAGAAGTCCGGGATCAGCGCGGACACGGCCGCCCTGGCCAAGCAGATCCAAGCCGCCCAGCAGCCGGAGATCACCACCATGGAAGGCTGGCTCACAACGTGGGGCAAGACTGTGGACGACGGCATGGGCGGCATGAACCACGGCAGCATGGGCGACGGGATGGCCACCGACGCGGAGCTGAAAACGTTCGCCCAGGCCGACGGAACAGCCGCGGAGAAGACGTACCTGGAGATGATGACCAAACACCACCAGGGCGCCATCATGATGGCCCAGTCGGAGCTGAAGAACGGTAAGAGCCCGGACACCATCCAGCTAGCAAAGAACATCGCCACCAGCCAACAGGCCGAAATCACCACCATGAAGAAGCTGCTCGCCGCCCTGTAAGCACCGCCGGAACGTCGGAAGGCGGACGGCCCACCAGAGGGGTCGTCTTCCGACGCCTCAGCTTCTTCTCGGGCATGGGAGTTTGTCGGGCTGGGAATGGGGAGCTTGTGGCCTCGCGGCCCACGTCAATCTCGACCTCTAACCGCCACCAGCGCCGAGGTCGCCTCAGCCGGCGCTGGACGCACCGCCACCAATGCCCGCCACGCCAGCTGACGAACATCAAGGAGGAGTACCGATGACGATGACCCTCACCTGCCACAGCTGCAGCCAGGTGCTCAGCGCGGAGACCGAGGACGAGCTCGTCGCCCTCGACCAGGCGCACGCCGTCGAGCACGGCCACCACCCGCCCCCGCCACGCGAGCACGTGCTCGCCCGCATCCGCCGCCACAACCCCCGGCAGCAGTGACGCCCGCAACTACCCCACGATCTGTCGCAAACTCATCGAAGGAGCTCTCATCACCTCGACCCGTTCGCGGCCTGCTCGAAAGGTCGCCGCTCTTGTCGTCAGCTTCTGTGTTCTCACCGTGGCCGCCGGCTGCAGCAGCAACCCTGTCGACTCGACTGCACCCGGTCAGACGGGCACAGCGGCAACGCAGCCGGCCGAGCTGGACAGCCGCTCACTGCCGCCCTGGCCGGCACCCGCCGACGTGGCATCCCGGGTGGCGGCCGCCGGGCTAGACCTCGGACCGATGGGCATGGCCGAGCACTACCACCCACACCTGCGGATCATCATCAACGGCACCGAAGTTCCGGTGCCGGGCAACATCGGCGTTGATCCCGCGACCGGTGCCATGTCTGCGCTGCACACCCATGAGCGTGATGGGACGATTCATATCGAGGCCGACACCGCCGGCGAGGTGTTCACAATGGGTCAGCTCTTCGTACAGTGGGGCGTGAAGCTGACCTCCACCCAGATCGGCGGTGTTCGAGGCAAGGACGGCCAAAAGGTGACACTCACCAGTAACGGAGCGCCGGTCACCGGAGACCCGACAAACCTCCGCCTGGAGCCGGAGCAGAAGATCGTGCTGGAGATGTCATGAACGCTCTGCAGCTCACCCGCCGGCTGAGGCCCTTCGTCTGGGGTCTGTCGGCCCTCGCATTCGTGGCCATGGCGGTGTGGTGGTGGAGCCCGTGGACCGACGCCGAACGAGACGGAGGCGCTACCGGCAGCAACGCCCAGCCGGCCCTCAACACCAAACCAGGTCTAGACCACTACCCGCCCGGTAAGCGGCTACCGGCGCCAAAACTCGCAGGAACGACCCTGGACGACAAGCCGTTCGTGTTGACAGACCTGACCGGCGACGTGGTGGTCATCAACGTGTGGGGATCGTGGTGCGCACCCTGTCGGGCCGAAACTCCGGACCTGGTCCGCCTGGCTACCGAAGACGCCGACCGCGGTGTCAGCTTTGTCGGCATCAACACCCGGGACAACCTAGACGGAGCCAAAGCCTTCGTCCGTAGCTTCAAGGTGACCTATCCGAGCGTCCGAGATAACCACGGTGAGGTACTGCTCAGCTTCCGAGAAACCATCCCCACCACAGTGGTCCCCACCACAGTGGTGATCGACCGTGACGGCAACCTCGCTGCCCGGATCATCGGGCCAGTCACCTACACCACCCTCAAGGGGCTACTTGACGACGAGCTAGCCGGCGGCGGCCGCCGATGAACCCCGGAGACCTCGTCGCGTACGGGCCCCTGCTGCTGGCGATTCCCGTGGCCATGGCCGCCGGGCTGGTGTCATTTCTCAGCCCCTGCTGTTTGCCGTTGGTGCCTGGCTACCTCGCCTACGTCACCGGCACCGCTGGGGCCGACGCTGAATCAGGCCAGGCCCGGTCGGCCAGCCAACCTACGGGCACAACCGGTTCAGGCACCGCGATATCAACCAGGCCAGCCCGTCTCCGGCGCCCCAGCCGGACCGTCACCGGCACCCTGCTCTTCGTCCTCGGCTTCGCCGCCGTGTTCACCAGTTACGGAGCCGCTTTCGGTGCCGCCGGCACCCTGCTACTCACCTACCAGAACCTGATCATCAAGGTATTGGGCGTCCTCACCATCGTGCTCGGCCTGATGTTCACCGGCGTCCTGAGCCGAATTCCGCTGTTCGCTCGTTCGTTCCGTCTGAACCTTCAGCCTCGAGTTGGCGTGGCCAGTGCACCCCTGTTGGGCGTGCTCTTCGGCGTGGGCTGGACCCCCTGCATCGGCCCCACGCTGGCTGCCGTTCTGACCCTGTCGTTCAGTACCGGCGGAGCCGGACGAGGGGCGTTGCTGTCCTTTGCCTACAGTCTCGGCCTCGGGCTCCCTTTCCTGCTGGCGGCCCTCGGGGTTCAGCGAGCCTTCACACTGTTCGCCTTCGCGCGGCGCCATGCCCGCACGGTGATGCAGATCGGAGGCGTGCTCCTGATCGTTGTGGGAGTCATGCAAGTCACCGGCATTTGGGCCTCGCTGATCGTGCAGCTGCAGGTGCTCGTCGCGAACTGGCAGACGCCGCTGTGAGTCCGGCTATGAATTCGACAATGCGCTCGGCCGCCGCTGCTCTCGCCGTCCTGCTGGCAGGAGCTGCGGGCCTCACGGCCTGCGCTCGTACTCAAACCCCCGTAGCCGTCGTCCAGGCCGACGATGACGGGTTCAACGGCACGGCGGTCGACCCGCCGCTGCGTCCTCCCCCGTGGTGCTCACCGACACCCACGGCGCCCGGTTCGACCTCGGTCGACCAGCACCCGAAAAGGTCACCGCAGTGTTCTTCGGCTTCACCAACTGTGACGACGTGTGCCCAACAACGATGGCCGACCTCGCAGCTGCCCGTCGATCCCTGCCGCCAGCCCTGGCTCAAAAAGTCAGCGTCGTCTTCGTCACCGTCGACCCTGAACGAGACACTCCCCCGGCCCTTGAGCAGTGGCTGGGTCGGTTCGACCAAGACTTTATCGGCCTCCGTGGACCAACAGATCTAGTCCACCAGGTCGAACGGTCCCTCTACCTTCCAGAGAGCGGCGGCAAGTCATCCCCCACCACTGACCCCACGGCAGTGCATGACCAGGCAACGAAGGATTCGGTGGACTATGAAGTCGATCACTCAGGGTCGGTCTACGTCTTCGGCCCCGGCGACAAGATGGTGCTCCACAGCGGCGGCACCACCCCACAGCAGTACGCCGAAGACTTCACTCGACTGCTAAAGCCCTAACTACGCTGCAAGCGGCGACTGCCGTAACGCAGCACGGCACACAGCAGCGCAAACGACGGGAGAGTCATGAGCACCACCGATCTCAGGAGCCCGGCTACCGACGAATACCGGTGCGGCTGTTGCGGGCAGCCGAGGAAGCGGACGGCTGAGCTCGCCGCCACCCCCGGGGTCTTCATCTGCCGCCGCTGCGCCCTATGGGCCGCCCGTCGAGCCGTGCCTCATCCCAGGGCAGCAGACAACCTCGTCGAGGGTGACATACCAGAATCGAGTGACCGACAGTCCATCCACGACGAGATGAACCAAGCCAGCGTCGCCTTCCGTCAACTGGTAGCTAACGCAACGAAGGCCAATCTCCACCGCCGATCAGCCGGGACCCGATGGACCAACCAGCAGCTGCTGTTCCACATGCTGTTCGGGTACCTGATCGTTCTTCGCTTGTTGCCGCTGGTCCGGGTGTTCGGACACCTCCCTGACGCAGCGAGCCGTGCCTTTGCATCGGCGCTTAACTCGGCGACCAAACCCTTCCACGCGGTCAACTACCTCGGCTCCTACGGCGGCGGAACGGTCATCAGCCCCGACCGCATGGCCGCCTGGCTGGACCGTACCGTCCAGGCGCTGCACCAACGCCTCGACGCCGAAACCGCGGTCAGCCTGCAACGACGCATGCACTTCCCTGTTTGGTTGGGACCCCTTCTTCAAAGAGACGATGACCCTCACCGACGTCTACCACTTCGGCACTCAGCACTTCGAGTACCACCGGGCGCAGCTCACCCTTTCCGTCGCTGAGCGTTGAGATGAACGACGATGCGAGCCAGGAGCCGCTGATCGAACTCCTCTATTTTGACGGCTGCCCCAACCACAACCAACTCCTCCCGCACGTCCAACACCTTCTGACCAAACTCGGCATTGGCGCCGAGATACAGCTGGTTAACGTCGTCGACGATGCGGACGCTCAACGCCTCAAGTTCCTTGGCTCACCGACGCTGCGGGTCAACGGACACGACGTCGACCCCGCAGCGGACAGAAGAACCCAATACGCCCTTCAATGCCGCCTCTACCGGACTGAAGCGGGCCTGACCGGTAGCCCTCCAGACGCTTGGATCAAAAGAGCATTGATGCAGCCCGGACCTTGACGCCTCTAGTCACCAGACGGGTCTCGGTGGGTCGGCTGGCTGCGCCGGGTGATCCTGTCTTCGGCCGTGTGCGTGGTCGTGCTGGGTGTGGTCGGGATGCACCAGCTGTCTCTCGGCCATGACTTCGCCACCCCCCGCCCGCCGCTGGGAACTACGCACACGGAGCCGGCCACCATGGGGCGGCTCAGCATAAGGTGACGCAGCAGATGGGAGATGCTCACCTCGCTGGCCGCAGCCGGCACCAGGCCACCACCCCGCACCGTCAGCAGGCCGTTGAGATGAGCATCGCCCTGCTGAAGAAGTCGGGGATCACCGCCGACACGGCCGCCCGGGCCAAGCAGATCCAGGCCGCCCAGCAGCCGGAGATCACCACTATGGAAAGCTGGCTCGCAACGTGGGGCAAGACCGTCGATGATGGCATGGGCGGCATGAACCACGGCAGCATGGGCGAACGGGATGGCCACCGACGCGCAGCTGAAGGCGTTCGCCCAGGCCGCCGGATCAGCCGCGGAGAAGATGTACTTGGAGATGATGGCCCAACGTCACCAAGGGGCGATCATGTTGGCCGGGTCGGAGCTGAAGAACGGTAAGAGCCCGGACACCATCCAGTTGGCGAAGAACATCGTCACCAGCCAACAGGCCGAGCTCACCACGTTGAAGAACCTTCTCGCCGCCCTGTAGGCACCGCCGGAGCGTCAGGAGGCGGACGCAGCACCAAATGGGCCGCTTCCCGACGCCTCCGGTGACGATTCTTTGGGAGGTTCGGGCCCGGGGTTCCGGCTTACCGCTGCGGTTGTGCTGCCGTCGTGGCGAACCGCTCGAGGACGGTGCTCCAGCCGCCTCCGGCTTCGGCGATCTGGTCGTGCATGGTCTGACCAGCGATCAGCCGGTCGAGGTGTCGGTGGGCAAGGTCGACGGTGGTCTGTTCGGGTCCGTCGGCGGTGAAGCGGACCTCGATCTCGCTGGCGTGCCGTGCGTCGCCGTCGAACTGCCAGTGCCCGCCCGGATGGCGGGTGTTCCTGGTCGTCATGCTCCTCACCTCACCGCTGCAGGCGGCGGCCGAGGAGGTGTTCTTCCGCGGCTACCTCAGCCAGGCCCTCGGCTGCCTGGTCAACATCCCCTGGTCCGGGGTGGTGGTCTCCGCTGTCGTGTTCGCCCTGTTCCACGGCGGGCAGAACCTGCCGCTGTTCGTGGACCGGCTCGCATTCGGGCTCCTCGCCGGCGCCCTGGTCGTTAAGACCGGCGGTCTGGAAGCGCCCATTGCCGCCCATATCGTCAACAACCTCCTCGCCTACACCACCGCCACACTGACCGGCACCATCACCCGGATCCGCATCGTCAACGACATCACCTGGGCCAACGCCGCCGGCGACATCGGCGGCTGCGCCACGTTCGCCGTCCTTACCTGGCTGCTGGCCCGACGTTGGCAGGTACCTACCGTCACCGGGCCCGTCGGCAGGTGAAACCATGCCGGGCGTTCACTTGCGCGCGGAGTCCGGTCAAGCTGGAGGGGTGTACAGGGCACCACAGCCTTGGGGGGCAAGAGCCACCCTAGCAATCTGTACTGGTGGACCATTCTGTCGATGGCTTAGCCGGGGTGGGCGTCTACAGCAACCGTGCCGGTGTTGTGTGCCGACGGGGTGAGCCGAACGGAGCCGATGCTGGGCATGTCTCCGCGGACGCGACGGGCAGCGTCGTGCTCGATGGCGTGGAAGCTTCCGACTGGCATCGCCGGGTCGGTGGCGACGGTGGCGTCGACGCTGAGCCGGTGGCCCATCCACCGCATCCGGACGTCATTCACCGTGACGACGCCGGGGAGGTCGGCCAAGATCTGCTCGGCGCGGCGCACCAGGGTGGGGTCGACACCGTCGAGGAGCCGCCGACCGATGTCGCGGGCCGTGCCCCAGAGAAGGATGAAGATGGCGATGCTGATCACCAGTCCGACGACGGGGTCGGCCAGCGGGAAGCCCAGCCACACCCCGGTCACACCGAGGACGACGGCGAGTGAGGTGAACCCGTCGGTGCGGGCATGCACTCCGTCGGCGACCAGGGCGGCCGAGCCGATCCGGCGGCCGACGCGGATCCGGTAAACCGCGACCAGCTCATTCCCGGCGAACCCGACCAGCCCCGCGGCGAGCACCCAGCCGAGATGGTCAAAAGGCTGCGGGGCGAAGAACCGACGGATCGACTCGTACCCGGCGATGACCGCGGACAGGGCGATCATGAACACGATGAACAGCCCAGCCAGGTCCTCGATCCGGCCGTAGCCGTAGGTGTAACGCTTCGACGCCGCCCGGCGGCCGACCACGAACGCCACCCATAACGGGACCGCGGTCAACGCGTCGGAGAAGTTGTGGATCGTGTCGGCCAGCAAGGCCACCGACCCGCTGACCACCACCACGACCAGCTGCAGGACGGCAGTGATACCAAGTCCGATCAGGCTGATCTTGACCGCCCGGACCCCGGCGTGGCTGGCCTCCAGGGCGTCGTCGATCGAGTCCGACGCGTCGTGGCTGTGCGGGACGAACAGCCCGTAGACGAAACCTTTGATGCCGGTGGGGTGATGGTGCCCGCCATCGTCACGCCCATGGTCGCCGTGCTGGTGATCGCCATCCGCGTGCTGGTCGTTACCGTGGGAGTGTTGGTGTCCGCCCGACCCCGGCCGCTGGTCGGCGCCGCCCCAGCTCACAGCAGGGCCCGCCGGTGCATGGTCGTCCGTGCCGATCTGGCGACCATGGTCGCCGTGCTGGTGACCAGTGTGGGCCCCGTGGTCGTGTGGCTGATTGTCTGTGGCGGACATCAGGAGCGCGCCGCAGGCGAGGCGTGGTGGCGGGGCTGGCTGTCGAGGGAGTGTTCGGCCTGCTGGATCGCCTGGGTGACGAGCTCCTCGGCGTGTTCGTTCTCGAGCCGGTAGAACACGCGGTTGCCGTCCTGCCGGGTCGTGACGATCCGGGCCAGCCGGAGCTTGGCCAGGTGCTGCGACACCGCCGCCGGTGACTTCCCAACCACGTTCGCCAGCGTGTTCACTGACAGCTCGTCGTCCTTCAGGGCCCAGACGATCCGCACCCTGGTGGCGTCGGCCAGCATCGCGAACACCTCGACCGCGAGCTCAACCGACTGGTCCTCGGCCCGGGACGGAGTGTCGGATCGAGCTTCCTGCTCATCTGCATGCATGCGCAGATTATTGCACAGTGCGTGTCTGGCTAGCGTCTGTGCGAGCACGCTTTCCGTGGTGGGACGAGTCGTCGGCGAAGTATTAGCTGGCCGAGGCCTTCAAGTTCGTCGACCGAGGTGGGTCGGCCGGCTATGGCCATCAGCAACGCTTCCCCGGTTCCTGTGACTTCGGGGCCGGTTCCGACGGTCCAGTCGAGGTCGGTGGCGCTCAAACGGAGGCCGCGACGGTGCCAGAACCCGCGGATGGTGGGCGCGGTCTTGGCGAACTCAAGTGCGGACCAGAGCCGTTCGGGGGGAATGGCCCTGGCCAGGTTAAGGGGACGGCGGATGTCTTGGTGGTGGATCATCGTGTCGACCAAGGCGATACCGCCGTTGAAGCCGGTAGTGAGCCCTCGAGGTTGGACGCACCGGCGAGCAAGGGCGGTCAGCTCGCCCGGCGACTTCCCGACGTGGTCGGCGAGGCAGAGCTCGTTGATGCGGTTGAGGCTGAACCGTCCCCGGATGAAGCGGCGAGCCAGGGCAGGACGCGAGAGGTCTTCGTAGCTGAACATGTGGGCTACCAAGTCACGGACCCGCCACCCGGGACACAGCGTTTCGTGGTCCCACTGAGCAGGGGTGAGCTGGTCGAGCAGGTCAGCGAGGTCTTTCCGTTCCTGCCGCGCCAGCGGTGTGCGATCGTCCACGGTTGGTCCTTCGGAGAGAGTGTCAGGTGTTGCTCGGGTCTATCTGAAAGCCTAGACTTACGCAAGTGGCTACTGACCATGACGGCCCGTTGGGTCTGCTCGGTGACCCGAGCCGGCGGGCGATCTTCGAGCTCCTGGCCCGTCGGCCGAGCTCGGTCGGGGACCTGGCCGAGCAGCTGCCGATCACCCGGCAGGCCGTCTCCCAGCACCTCACGGCCCTCAAGGACGGCGGTCTGGTGATCGCCACGCCGGACGGCACCCGCCGCATCTACCGGCTCAACCCCGACGCGGTGGACGCACTCCGTGCCTACTTCCAACGCATCTGGGACAACGCCCTGACCGACTTCCAGAAGGCGGCCGACACCGCCGCCACCCGACCAGAGGAGAAGCCATGACCACGACGTCCAGCGTTCCTGACCTGCATGGAACGGCCACCGTCAACCTGCCCCTCCAGCGGGCGTTCGAGTTTTTCACCTCCGCCATGGCTCGCTGGTGGCCGAACGAGTACCACATCGGGCAGGCTGACATGGTTGACACCGTCCTCGAGCCGCGGGTCGGGGGCCGCTGGTACGAACGCGGCGCCGACGGCAGCCAGTGCGACTGGGGCCGGGTGCTGGCCTGGGAACCGCCCGACCGGCTGGTCGTGACCTGGCAGATCAACGGACCCGCAGGCCGGCGCCGGGAGCAGCGACGAGTGCCACCGCCGCCACTCCCCCGAGCACGACCGACGCCACCGCCAGACAGGCCAAGGCGTAACGCCACCGGATCTTGGCCTGGACAGAGATGGGCCAGGTTGGTGCGGCGCGGTGTATCAGCAGCATGAGGCCCGCGCTGATCGGGATCAGCGCGGCAAGACCCAGGTTGGCGCGGAGCATCCCGATCGGCCGTTCGTAGCGCAACGCTGACCTGTAGTAGTCGCCGAACGGGGTCAGCGACGATGTCAGCGCCCAGCCGAGCATGACCACCGCCTGGGTGATGACCGGGGTGATGAGCAGGAACAACCCGACGCCGAGCAGCACGCCGACCAGTGACCGGATCGGCGCGAAGGCCGCGCGCCGCGCAGCATTTGCGGGTACGTCACGCTGCCAGGTGCTGTCGCGTGCAGCGTGGCCGGCGGTCCGGCCCATGCAGGCGTGGCGCTGGGCTTCGATGAGCCCGGAGTCAGATTTGCGGGCTGCGTTTTCACGGTCTGCAGGCGTCGGCCGGGCCGGCCGCCTTCGGCGCGTATGGACGAGATCAGCACGGGCTCTCTGTCGTCTGCGGGTGGATCGACATGGGTCAGCCGCCGGGACGGGTCTCGCACTGGTGCAGCTGCGACAGGGTGGCCGCCCGCAGCTCCTCCACCAGAGCCGAGCCCAGATCGTCCAGCTAACGGGCGCCGGTCGACAGGGCGTCCGTGGCTGAGATCTGGCGGTGGTTGTCCCTGGTACGCGGGCGCGAGCGTATCTACCTCGATTGGCTCTATCAGGCGTTCTCCGCGACTCCAAACGTGCCCGCTGCGGCGGCCGTGGACGAGTACCTGCGGACCTACACACGGCCAGGAGTCATGGCATCGGCCTTTGAGCGCTACCTCACCATCGATAGCCAGGTCGCGCACAACGCGCGATACGTGAAAGAGCCGATTACGAGGCCAACCCTAGCCGTGGGCGCAGAGCACGTCTTCGGGGCCGCCGTCGGCGACAATCTGCGTTACGCGGCATCCAATCTCCAGACCGTCGTCATGGACGGCTGCGGACATTACGTCAGCGAGGAACGGCCGCGCGAGCTCGCTCGCCTACTCCTCACCTTCTTCGGCGAACACGCCAACGCTTAGCGGGGCCGTACCAACTGCGGGCGCGAGCGCTGCGATAAGCGGCCCGCAAATCTAGGGCTCTTCCCGGGGACATCGACAAGGTACGTCGACTCCACCTAGCGTAAGGCGTTCAAACGACAGATCCGTGGCGTCGACCAGTTGAGGATGAGGACCAGGATGTGCGCGCCTGGACGACCTTGGGTGCCCCGTCCTTCCCTAGAGGGGCTAGGCCGCTGTTAGGAGGTCGCCTACTCGGACCCCGCCGGCCGTGTCGATGAGTACCGCTGCGGCGAGCAGCAATCCTCTGGTTCGGGCGGTCGACTCGTGCGTCGCCTCGCCGCGAAGCTCCGCCGCGAGAGCCTCCAGTGCCTCCGCGAGTTGCTCGGTCGCAACGTCGGCGGTGTAGGCATCTCGGCGGTCGAGCCAGTCTGCAAACCATACTGCGCCCTCGGTCGTGGAACGACTAGCGATCTCGCCCGCCACGTCCCCTACCGGTTCAAGATAACGACTCATACTGGCGTCTCCCCTGTGCTTGGCGCTCACGCGAGCCGCTCGTCTCGTAGTTACCCGCGGAGGGTGAAGTCAACCCCGGCCACGTCACCAGTGATTAGAGATCTCAACGATGAATCTCAGGTGTACGTCGTCTCTCCCAAGATCGCCCCGCTTTGCCTACTGTCACCTACAACAGGGTCCTGACGACAAGGGGTTGTTTCCACCAGCGCTTTCTAACGGCAGCCGTCATCTGTCGTGGACAACTGGCAGTCGCTCATGATGCGTAGCCACACAGGGGAATGCCCCGGTCAGCCGTGTCTCTACGTGCCTCCAGTACGGCCGCCTGCAGCCACTCCGATTCACGCACGGTCAACGTCGATCAGGCGTCACTGGGGATGCAAGCAGTTCCCGAGCTGACAGTGGGTGTCGATAATTAGAGCCATGAGACTTCTGGTGCTGGGAGGTACGGGCTTCCTCGGTCGCGCGATGGTCCGCAGCGGCCTAGACCGAGGGTGGACTGTCACCACCTTCAATCGTGGGCTAACCGGACAAGATCTGCCTGGGGTCATTCCCCTCCATGGTGACCGCGGCGAGCTCGGTTCGGTCAAGCATCTAGCCGAGGCGAACACGTGGGATGTGGTTCTGGACTGCTCCGGCTACGTCCCTCGCAATGTATTAGCCGTCGCGAGCCTCCTTGCGCCTCGAGTGGACCGCTACGTTTTCGTTTCCTCCGTCAGCGCGTACGCAGACTGGCCGGCGAGCCCTTTGACAGAGGAGTCGCCCCTCCTCGAGTGCCCGCCAGATGCCGGACCAGAGTTCGGTGTCGATATTGAGGATGGCCCGACCCGTTACGGCTACCAGAAAGCCGGCTGTGAGGCAGCTGTGCGCGTTTCACTGGGTAGTGATCGGACCACGGTGCTCCGTCCCGGGGTTGTGCTAGGACCCCGTGAGTACGTGGGGCGGTTGGACCTGTTGCGCTGCGCCGTCCGCTCGGCACTCCGTTCCCACGGCCCGGCGCCGATCACCGCCGTCAACTCGGCGTCGATCAACGCCTGATGGATCGTGGTCGCCGCCAGCTTGATCCGGTCGTCAACCCCGGCGGACTTCATCGCTTCCAACACCTCGAGTAAGGCAGCATGGTCCAAGGCCATCGTGCATCGTGTCTTTCTGTGAGTTCCCTAGTCCGGTCTCACTGACCGTTGCACGATGGCCGCCTACATCGCTGCGAACGACACGACGAACAGCCTTCGGAACTACACCACCCCTGGGGACGCATACTAAACGCATACTAAACGCCTGGTCAGAAGCGCTTCAGTGGGCCTAAGTGCACTTGGACCATTGACCTCTGCCTTATCAGGTCCGACACGCACGCCTGGGACATGACCATTTGCGCTCAGTGAGTGTCCGGGAACGTCCACCACGGTGTACCGAGGACGCCTCCGTTGTCACACAGTTAGTCACTCGCCCCCGGCTCAGACTCGAGATCCGACGTGCAGGATCACCCTGACCTGCAGTTGAAAGCGGCACGAGGGAAGGCCGCCACCGCCGGTGAGCCAGCTCCCTGAGCTCCTGGCCGTTGGCCGACCCGCACCCGCATGCCGCCCCTACCGTTGTTGCCAGCTCCCGGCGATCGAGGCCAGGTAAGGACACGTCACCGGGGCTAGGTCTGAACATAGTCCGACGCGCATACCGATCTCAGTAGAGGCACGCTCAGCGGGCATCAATACGACAGGTCTGTCTTGCGGGAATCACCCGCACGAGCTGTCTGATCCATACTGCGCTACCGCGTCCGAGGGCCCTGATCGACGAGACGGCTCGCTGCCAACCCCAAACCTGGGCATTGCGTGGGAGGTGGTTCTGCGTGCGGGACACGCTGCTGGCGCCGTCACGATGGCTGGCGCTTCGGATGCAGAATCCTAGGATGACGTCGGTTGAGGGCAACGGGGTCCTGTGTCGGTTGAGATCAATGCGGTGAGCGGCCGCCGCGCCGCACCTGCTACGCGCGGGCTGCCGGCGCTGCAGGAGGTGCACCTTCAGCTCTCTGACGGGACGACCCTCGACTTCACCGCGCCTGCGTCGGGCCAAGAAGGCAAGTTGGACCTGGTGGAGGGGATCCTCCCGATGTCCTTCGCCCGCGTCGGGGCGCCGTGGACCTCCGTCTGTCCGATCTGTTTGAGCGAGTGTCCCCGCACAAAGGAGCACCTGCCCCAGGGCGGGCGCGGTGGGATCGAGATGCACACCCAGCGCCGGGACCGCCTCACAGTACGCGCTTTGCCAACTCTACATACATTCAACTGTATGGCAGTACAACGTTGATGAAACGAGTCCGAGAAGTCACGAATACTGCGGCCGCACCTCGCAAAATGGCCTTCAACGTGTGCCCGCGATGATGATTGCGGTAGCGGGTAGGTAGAGGCGGCCGCTGCGTAGGTGTTGACGGGCAAGGTTGAGTGCTTCGGCCCGGATTGTCTTCTGCGTCGTCTCCGAGGCCTGAGCGAGGCCGGCTACCACAGGGGCCGCCACGCTGGTCATGAAGTCCCAATATTGTTCGGCTGTGTCGAGGGTGAGGTTAAACGAAACCTCTTCCTCTCGCACGTCCTTGAACCCGGCTTCAATGATGACCTGCCGCAGCAGGCCCTCGGGGGCGCAGCGAAACAAGCCGGGTGCGTCGGGAGCGGGGGGTTCGGTGGCCACGTGGCGGGCGATGGTTCCCATGATGGTGGTGGCCCACGGGTTCTGCTCCGGGCGGCCCCAGACCGCGACAACGAGACGACCGTCAGGTCGCGCTACGCGAGCGAGCTCTGTGGCGGCCGCTGCCAGGTCGGGGAAGAACATGAAGCCGAATCGGCACAAGACCGTGTCGTAGCTGTTGTCGGGGAAGGGCAGCGACGCGGCATCGCAGACCTGAGTGCGCACATTCCCCAGTCCACGATCTGCGGCGCGTCCAACTGCCACGGCAAGCATTTGCTCAGCCAGATCTGTCAGGGTGACGCGGCCTTGAGGGATCAGCGCTGCCACACTGAGCCCGGGTTCGCCGGTGCCGGTGGCGACATCGAGAACGTCGGAATGGTCGTGCACGTCGGCCTGTCGAATCATCGCCGCACCTACAGGAGTCAGCCACTCACCGACTGTGGCGTCCCAACTTTTCCATCCAGCGGCGAACCGGTCCCAGGTGTCGCGTTGCTGGTCGCGGATGCGAGCAAGGTCATTGGTCATGAGCACGTCCTTCCTGTGAAAGTGATGGAGCCAGGCCGATCCGAATCTGAACCAGGCGCAGTCGCCAAACGCTGAGGCGCGGCAGCCACCATCGGCGAGACGCCCCTGCGAGAGCCGTCAACGCGTGCCGCTCGAAATGCTCCACAACTACTTTCGGGAGTGTCCTCCCGCAGATGCGGGAATCCAGACGGCGGGGGGATCCGCCGTCTGGACCAGGGCCCCGGGGAGGGGCCGTTCCTGACACACGTCAATGTAGCGGCTGAGTTCCTCGTGCGGGTGGATCGTTGTGATAAGTCGACTTCACCAACGTCTGGGGTGTGTTGACACTTATCCAGTCGCCGTTTGCGGATCGCTTGGAGTCGGCGGGGTCTGACCGTTAGCCCAGGTAAACAGGCGCAACCGTCAAGGAGACGCAGCGAGGGCGACTCAGAGGATCCGGGCCGTCGGCGAAACAATCCTCCGGCCACGCCGTCACGCCGGCCACGCCGTCACGCCGGCCACGCCGTCACGCCGGCCACGCCGTCAAGCCGGCCACGACGCGACGCAGCGAGCACCCACTCGTAGCACTTTCGATAAGGTAGTTCACAACTCCGAGGGCTTCGGCTGCCGCTCGGTGCCGGCTGTCGACACCGGCCGCCAGGGTCCGCGCTCAGCAGAATCATCTGCACCTCTTCTCGTGACCTGTGGAGGTCGCCGGCGGCTCGCGGCGCTGACCTAAACCGCATCTGGATGTCAAGCAGGACGACATCCGGTTGAAGCGCCCGACGGCGTCGAGCACCTCTGTGCCGTCGCGGCGCTCACCGACGGTGAGAGGTCGGAGGGTCGAGTTAATCAGGTCCAACCGACAGTCTCCTCGACACCCGGGTCGTCGTGTTGACGTCGGTCTCCGACCGGGTCCGGGTCCACGATGCTCTCGCTGCCGGGGCCATCGGCTACCTGCTCAAGGACTGCGATCCGCGGGACCTGTTAGCCGCGGTGCGGTTTCGGGCTCTGGGGCACGCCCAGCTCGACGCCCGCATCGCCGGAGCGCTGCTGCCCTCGGCGTCCCAGGGCCCGGGACCGTCGGGAGCGCCATGAGCGCCGGGAGGCGAGCTGAGCGTACGGGAACGCGAGGTGCTCTCACTGGTGACGCAGGGCTAGCCAACAAGCAGATCGGGCGCGCCCTCGGGCATCAGCGAACGGACGGTTAAAGTGCACCTCGGTAACGTGTTCCGCCGAATCGGAGTAGCCGACCGAACGAGTGCGGCGCGCTGGGCACGAGATCACCTGCCCGGTTCTCCGCCTCACCGCAAGTGAAATCCTTTGAGTCCGCGGCGGGTCGACGCACCAACCACCCGAACCAACAACTCCCTGGGACTCTCGCTGGACAGATTCCTCAGTCGAGAGTCACTGTCCAGATTCTTCGGCACACCCCAGTTGCTGCGTTGTCGGCTGAGATACGGGTTCGCACCGGAGTATGGGTACCGAGTCAAGCGGATCCTTGAGGCCGTCGAGACAGCGTAGGGCGACGGCTTCTCCTAAGGGCTCGCGCGGAGTCGACCCCTGCGAGTCATGTATGGAGTGCAGCCGGTGGATGCCGGGTTGTGTACAAGATCTTGTTGTCGATCTTCCTGCTCAGCAGACAATCAACTGGCCTCCGGCAAGCGTGTCCCTGGTCAGGGCGAAGTCCGCACGGTTGCTGCCCGTCCTGGCTAAGGGCACCGCCGCGTCGCCCTGCACGAGATTCAGGCATACCGTCACCGTGGCCCAGCTGCTCGCAGCGCTCGCTCAAGCAAACCCCTCGAGCAGTCTGCACGACGATCATGTGCATCAGCTGGGCTCTGGGCTGACCCTCGAACTTTCAGTGGTTATAGCGCTTCTTCCCGAACTATGACTCCGCAGGTCGAGAACCGTGCTACGTTCGCGGCGGTGCTCCCCGCTGGAAGTTACCGCATGCGGGGGGCCTCAACTCGCGCGTCGTACTGCAAGGTGTGGCGGATTCACTGCGTGCGCGCGCTGTCGAAGAGGGGGCTTCGCTTGCGTTACTTTCGGCACGCCGTTGTCACTGGGGGCGCCGGCTTTGTGGGTTCGCATCTGTGTGACCGCCTGATCGCCAACGGCACTCAGGTCACGTGTCTGGACAACTTCCTAACGGGCGATCCAGCCAATCTGGCCCACTTGCAGTCGGAGACGCTCTTCCGGTTGATCAAGGTAGATGTCACGGATTATCTCTATGTTGCCGGGGACGTAGACCTGGTCTTGCATTTCGCCTCACCGGCGTCGCCGGCCGACTACCTGCGGCTGCCGATCGAGACGATGAAGGTGGGCAGCATCGGCACCTTGAACGCTCTGGGTGTGGCCAAGGAAAAGGGTGCACGTTTCGTCCTCGCGTCCACGTCGGAGGTGTACGGGGACCCGCAGGTGCACCCACAGCCCGAGGACTACTGGGGGCACGTCAACCCGGTTGGCCCGCGAGGGGTGTACGACGAGGCGAAGCGTTTCGCCGAGGCGCTCACCACGGCCTACCGCACAACTCATGGCACGGACACCGCAATCGTCCGGCTTTTCAACACCTACGGTCCTAGGATGCGCTCGGATGACGGCCGTGCCGTTCCGACCTTCCTGCGCCAAGCCCTGGATGGCGTGCCGCTCACTGTCGCCGGCGATGGTCGTCAGACCCGGTCGGTGTGCTATGTCGATGACACGGTCAGCGGGGTGCTTGCGGTGGCGGCGAGCGAGCTGGCGGGCCCTGTGAACGTTGGCTGTCCGGAGGAACTGACCGTGCTGGAGATCGCCCAGGCAATCGTTGAGGCCACCGGTTCGGGTTCACCGATCACGTTCGTCGATCGCCCCATCGACGACCCCATGGTGCGCCGGCCAGACATCGGCCTTATTCAGCGTGAACTTGGCTGGCAGCCGCGCATCAGCTGGCGGGACGGGCTGACCTCAACGATCGCCGCCCTGACGTCATCAGTGGCGGCATGACCGGAGCGCTGCACTAGCCGGGGCAAACGTCCCTCCGCTACATCTCGACCCACCCGTCGGCCGACCTTCCCGCCAACCAACGACAAGGAGCCTACGATGCGCATTCTGGGAATCAACGCCCTTTATCACGACCCGTCAGCAGCCGTCGTTGTCGACGGCACGACCGTGGCCGCGGCGGAGGAGGAACGGTTCAGCCGGCGCAAACACGGCAAGCGTCCGGTGCCCTTCTCGGCTTGGGAACTGCCAGAGCTCGCGGCCGGATGGTGTCTGGACCATGCCGGGATTCGGCCCGAAGAGCTCGATGCCGTATCGTATTCCTTTGACCCCGGCCTGCGGCTACCACCGGCCGAGCTCGGCCTGTTCGATCCGTGGGACGACCTACGTCAGGACTACGCCCAGCGAGCACCGGACTTCCTGGCTACGGCGCTCCCGGGCCTTGACCCGTCGCAGGTCCGCTTTGTCCCCCATCATGTGGCACACGCGGCCTCGGCCGGCCTGGCGGCTCCGTTCGACGGGAGCTGCGCGGTCCTGGTACTTGATGGTCGGGGCGAGCAGCACAGTCATCTGGCCGGCCAGTTCTCCGATGGCACGCTGGAAACGCTGTACAGCCAGCAACTGCCGCAATCGCTGGGACTGTTGTACGAGGACGCCACGCAGCATCTAGGCTTCCTCCGCAGCTCCGACGAGTACAAGGTGATGGCCCTGGCGTCCTACGGGAACCCTCGTCATCTCGACCATCTTCGTCAGTTCGTCCACGCCCGGGGCGATGGCGGCTTCCAGACGGCGGGCGTTGACTGGAGCCAACTGGCCCCAAAGCGGTCGGCCGACCAGCCATGGACGCCCGAGCACGCCGACCTGGCCAGCAGCCTGCAGACGGTCCTCGAAGAGGTCCTGCTGGGCTTGGCCGAATGGCTTTACGAGCAGACGCACGCGCGGAACCTTGCCCTAGCAGGGGGTGTGGCGCTCAACTGCGTCGCGAACACCCGGCTCTTCACCGATTCGCCCTTCGACCACGTCTGGGTTCAGCCGGCGGCCGGTGACGCCGGGACGGCACTCGGCGGTGCCCTGTTCTTGGCGCAGCGGATGGGCGACTCGATGTCACAGTTCCCGGGGGCGGATCTTGGCCGGGAATGGAGCGACACGGAGCTGGAGGCGGCACTGCGGACGGCCGACATCCCGTTCGATCGCCCGGCCGATCTTGCCGACGAGGTCGCCGAAGAGCTGGCCAACGACGGGATCGTTGCCTGGTTCCAGGGGCGCAGCGAGTTCGGCCCACGAGCGCTGGGCCATCGTTCCCTGCTGGCCCATCCCGGCCGGGAAGGCAATCTGCGGCGTCTCAACGATGTGAAAGGGCGCGAACAGTTCCGGCCCGTCGCTCCCATGGTGTTGGCATCACGGGCCGCCGAGCTGTTCTCCCGGGGCCCCGCTGAGTCGCCGTACATGCTCTTCGTGCATGACGTCGCCGACGGCTGGCGGGACCGGATCCCGGCCGCTGTCCACGTCGACGGCACCGCCAGGATCCAGACCGTCGACCCGTCGAGCGAGCCGTTGCTGGCCCGGATGCTCGAAGGCTTCGAGCAACGGACCGGGCTCCCGGTGGTGATCAACACCAGCCTGAACACGGCGGGCCGACCGATGGTCGATTCGCCGCGCGATGCCCTCGAGTGCTTCGGTTCGACCCCGGTCGACCTGCTGGCCATCGGTCCGTTCACGGTCCGACGTCGCAGCCTCGGGGGGCACTGATGAACCCCGACGCCGGCCGCCCCGGATGCTCGATCGTCGTCCCGACGATTGGTCGGCCGTCCCTAAGGGCCCTGCTGGACAGCGTGCAGCGGTCCTCGCAGGTGACGGGCATAGCCCTGCCCCGAGTCGTGGTCGTCGATGATCGGCCGGACCCTCCACCGACCCTGGACCTGCCGGACTGGACGCGGTCGGCCGGCCTGTCGGTGCTGCGCAGCCGAGGATGCGGTCCCGCCGCCGCGCGCAACATCGGATGGCGGGCCGTGGCCACCGGATGGGTGGCGTTCCTTGATGACGATGTCGTCGTCTCCGAGAGTTGGCTGGCCGACCTCAACAGCGACCTGGACCAGCCGGTGCTCGTCGCCGGCGTCCAGGGACGCGTCACCGTGCCGTTGCCCGCGGATCGCCGCCCGACCGATTGGGAGCGAGGCACGGCCGGTCTGGAGACGGCCCGGTGGATCACCGCGGACATGGCGTACCGAGCCGACGTTCTGCGACTGGTCGGCGGCTTCGACGAGAGGTTTCCACGGGCCTTCCGGGAGGATGCGGACCTCGCGCTACGCGTTCTAGACCGCGGATACCGCTTGGTGCAGGGTGAGCGCCACACCACCCATCCGGTACGTCCGGCGGGCTGGTGGGCCAGCCTCCAACAGCAACGCGGCAACGCCGACGACGTCTTGATGGACCGGCTGCACGGCCGGGGCTGGCGGCGGCGCGCCGAGGCGCCGTTGGGTCGCCGTCCCTGGCACCTGCTCACCAGCGTGCTGGCGCTGACCGTCCTGGTGGCCTTGCTGCTGCGGCGGCGCGCGGCCGCTGTGATTGCCGGCGCCGGTTGGACCATCATGACGGCGGAGTTCAGCTGGCGACGGATCCGGCCCGGGCCCCGGGACCGCGCGGAGGTGGCGAGAATGGTGAGCACGAGCGTGGCCATCCCGCTCGCCGCCTCGTGGCACTGGGCTCAGGCACGAGCGCGAGGGTCGGCCTCCGGGGGGCCTCGCAAGCCATGGCCAGCGGCTGTCCTGTTCGACCGCGACGGCACCATCGTGAAGAACGTTCCCTACAACGGCGATCCCGCACGCGTGGAGCCGATGCCTGGTGCTGCTGCCGCGCTTCAGAGGCTTCGGCAGGCGGGGATCCCGATCGCGGTGATCAGCAACCAGTCAGGCATTGGTCGCGGGCTGCTGGATCGACGCGACGTCGATGCGGTGAACGAACGGATCGGGGAGTTGCTGGGTCCGTTCGACGCCTGGCTGATGTGTCCGCACACCGAGGCCGACAACTGTGACTGCCGGAAGCCGATGCCGGGCCTGGTCCAGCAGGCGGCCCGCCGGCTGGGGGTCTCGGCCGAGGACTGTGTCGTGATCGGCGACATCGGGGCTGACATGGGCTGCGCACGGGCGGCCGGTGCTCACGCGATTCTCGTACCCACCAGCGGAACCCGGCGCGCCGAGGTGCGAACAGCTCCACGATACGCAGCCACGCTGCCCGCTGCGGTGGAGCTTGTGTTGTCCGGGCGGTACTGACATGGCCGGTCATGTTCTGGTAGTGCGGCTGGACAGCATGGGCGACATGCTGGCCGCCGGTCCGGCGATCCGTGCGGTGGCTGCGGGCGCCGACCGGGTGACCATCTTGTGCGGACCGTTGGGCGTTGAGGCCGCTGAGCTGTTGCCGGGAGTCGCGGCAACCCTGGTCTGGGGCTGCCCATGGATCATGAACCCGCCCCCTGAGGTGAGTCGGCCCGACGTCGACGAGCTGATCCGGCGAATCGGACAGCTAGGCATCGACCAGGCCGTGATTCTCACCTCGTTCCATCAATCACCGCTGCCCACCGCCCTGCTGCTGCGCCTCGCGGGTGTGCGCTGGATCGCCGCGGTCAGCGAGGACTATCCCGGTTCGCTCCTTGACGTCAGGCTTCCTGTTCCGGCAGACGCACCGGAACCGGTACGCATGCTGCAGTCCGTCCGCGAGGCAGAGTTCCCGCTTCCGGTCACTGACCGCGGCCTTCTCCAGGTACGTCGTCCCCTGCCCGACGTCGATGCGTTGCTTCCGGCCGACGCACGGACCCCGTTAATCTGCGTCCATCCTGGAACCAGCGCACCGGCTCGGTCCTATCCGTGGCCGCTGTGGGCCACCGCGGTGAACCGACTGATCGAAGACGGCTGGCACGTCGTGCTCACCGGGACTCCCCCGGAGCGGCCACTGACCCGACGCATTGCCGCCGCCGTGTCCGCTGGACTGGGCGATGCAGTCCATGATCTGACCGGCACCCTCGATCTGGCGCAGTTGGCCGCGGTGCTCGACCGGGCGCAGGTCACGGTGGTCGCGAACACCGGCCCGGCCCACCTGTCCGCGGCGGTGGGCACCCCGGTCGTGTCGTTGTTCGCGCCCGTGGTTCCGGCGTTGCGGTGGGCTCCGTTCGGCGTACCCGTCGAACTGTTGGGCGATCAGAACGCACCGTGCAGAGACACTCGATGGACCTCGTGTCAGCTCGACGGCCACCCCTGCCTGACGTCGATCACGGCGGAGCAGATCGGCGCCGCCGTTCGGTTCCTGTCCCCGAACCAGCCCACCGCCCGGCAACTGAGCACTCGATGAAGATCCTGCTCTGGCACGTACACGGGAGCTGGACGACCGCGTTCGTCCAAGGGCAGCACGACTATGTGGTGCCGGTGCTGCCGGGTCGAGGACCCGACGGTGTCGGCCGAGCCCGCACCTGGGACTGGCCCAGTTCGGTGTCGGAGCTGGCACCGGAGGACCTTCGTGGCCAGCAGTTCGATGTGGTCGTGCTGCAGCGCCCGCATGAGTTCGAGCTGGTTCGTGGCTGGACCGGCCGTCGGCCGGGCATCGACCTGCCGGGCGTCTACCTGGAGCACAACACACCCGAAGCCAGCGCCTGTCTGCAACGTCACCCGATGGCGGATCGGCGGGACATCCCGATCGCGCACGTGACCCATTTCAACCGTCTCTACTGGGACAACGGGGTGGCGCCCACCGCCGTGATCGAACACGGCATCATCGACCCCGGCGCCCGGTACACCGGCGAGCTTGCGCGTGGTGCCGTCGTCGTCAATGAGCCTGGTCGACGTGGCCGGACCGTCGGCGCTGATCTGGTGGCCGGGTTCGCCGAGATCGGACCGGTCGACGTGTACGGGATGCGGACCCAGACCTACGTCGACACCCTGACCACCGACGCCGTCGTGGCTCACGAGAACCTGCGCACCCAGGAACAGATGCACGCTGAGCTGGCGCGGCGTCGGGTCTACCTGCATCCGATGCGCTGGACCTCCTTGGGCCTGTCCCTGATCGAGGCCATGCAGCTCGCCATGCCCATCGTCGCGGTGGCTGCCACCGAGGCGGTCGAAGCGGTGCCAGCCGACGCCGGAGTGGTCAGCACGGACTCGCAGCGGCTGCGAGCGGCCTTTCGCACCTTCTTGCACGATGCTGAGGCGGCACGAACGGCAGGTCTGGCCGCTCGCGCGGCGGCGCTGGAACGGTACGGACTGGACCGCTTCCTGCGGGAGTGGGATGAGCTTCTGGCCCAAGTCTGCGACCAGAAGGTGGGGCTGGCCGGATGAGGATCGCGATGGTCTCAGAACACGCCAGCCCGCTCGCCACGCTGGGCGGGGTCGATGCCGGCGGCCAGAACGTGCACGTCGCCGCGCTGGCCGCGGCGCTGGCCGACCGAGGCCACGATGTCGTGGTGTACACGCGAGCGGATGCGCCTTCGCTACCCCGCCGGGTACAACTGGGGAGGCGGGTGCACGTCGAGCACATCAATGCCGGACCGCCGGTTCGGGTTCCCAAGGATGATCTGTTGCCGTACATGGGCACCTTCGCGACCGGCCTTGTCCACAGCTGGCGCGGGGACCCGCCGGATGTCGTTCACGCCCACTTCTGGATGAGCGGTCTGGCCTCCATCACCGCCGCGGGCAGCTGCGGCGTACCGGTGGTGCAGACCTTCCATGCGCTGGGCACCGTCAAGCGACGGTGGCAGGGTGACCAGGACACCAGCCCGGCGGCTCGCATCGAGATCGAGCGGTGGGTCGGGTGCAGGGCCGCCCGGATTATCGCCACCTGCACCGATGAGGCAGCCGAGTTGCGCGCCATGGGCGTTCCCGTTGAGACCGTCGATGTCGTTCCGTGTGGGGTTGACGTCTCCCTGTTCAGCCCAGCCGCTGAGGAGGTCCGGCCCGCCGGCCACCCGCCGCGACTCTTGATCGTGAGCCGGCTCGTGCCCCGCAAAGGCGTCGAGGACGCGATCCGTGCTCTGGCCCTGATACCGGCCGCGGAACTGGTCATCGTGGGCGGACCCAGCGCTGACCAGTTGGGCGATGACCCAGAGGTGGTGCGGCTGCGACAGGTGATGGACGCGTGCGGGGTATCCACCCGGGTCCGCTTGACGGGCCACCTGCGGCATGAGGAACTGCCGGAGATGATCCGTTCGAGCGACGCACTGCTGGCCGTCCCGTGGTACGAGCCCTTCGGGATGACCGCCTTGGAGGCCATGGCCTGCGGCATGCCTGTCGTGGCCTCAGCGGTGGGTGGTTTGCTGGACACGGTGACACCCGGGGTGACTGGCGTATTCGTCAACAGCCGCGATCCGCAGAGCATCGCGGCAGGGGCGCGGGACGTGCTGCGTGATGACGAGCGACGAGCAGCGATGGGACGTGCGGGCGCGGAGCGCGTCAAGGATCGGTACAGCTGGCAGCGGATCGCCGAACAGACCGAGCAGACCTATCATCGGGCGCGTCAGGCCAGCCCGGCACAGCCTGACGTGGCGGCCTCCAGATGACAGGCCGCGGACGTGACTCCGCGACGAAGCCCCTGGTGGTCATCGGTGATGTGCTGCTGGACATCGACGTGGTCGGGACGGCCGTCCGGCTGTCACCGGAGGCCGCCGTCCCGGTCATCCTCGAACCGTACGAGAGCTTCCGACCCGGCGGGGCGGCGCTGGCGGCCAGCCTGGCTGTGAGCGGCCGCCGTCCAGTGGTGCTGATCGCTCCGATGGCTTCTGACTCCGCGTCCGACCGACTCCGCGAGCTGCTCACTGATCGCGTCGAGCTGGTGGCGCTGCCTTGGACCGGGACCACGCCGGTGAAGAGCCGCCTGCGCGCAGGCACCCATGCAGTAGCCAGGATCGATACCGGCGGGCAGCCAGGGTGGATCGGGCCGATACCCCAGCGGGCCGTGTCGGCGATCGCTGAGGCGGCGGCGATCCTGGTGGCCGACTACGGTTACGGAACCACCTCCGACGCACACATCCGTACCCTGATCTCCGATGCTCTGGACGAGATGCCCGTGGTCTGGGATCCGCATCCTTCCGGGGCACCGGCCCTCCCCGGCACCACGTTGGTCATCCCCAACGACAAGGAGCTGTTCGGCTTCGTCGAGCGATCGGCCGAAAGTTCGCTGACCGGCATTCGACGCGCCGCGGTGAAGCTTGCCGACCGGTGGGGTGTCGCAGCGGTGTGCGTGACGATCGGCTCACGCGGAGCGTTGCTGTTCGTCGGCCACGACGCCCCCAGGCTGGTCGCCGGCACGCCGATTTCAGCCAACGACACCTGCGGTGCCGGTGACAGCTTCGCCGCTGCGGCAGCACTGGCCTTGGCCGCCGGGGCCCTCCCGAGCGAGGCGGTCACCCACGCCGTTGCGGCGGCGAACCAGTTCGTTGCCGCCGGCGGAGCCGCGGCCTTCAACCCCGGCCAGTCCGACGCACCCGACCCGGGCACCGATCTGGACGCGCAGCTGGACCGGGTACGAGGCGTCGGCGGACTGATCGTGGCCACCGGTGGGTGCTTCGATCTGCTGCATGCCGGCCACATCGCCACTTTGCAAGCCGCTCGGGCCCTCGGGGACATCCTGGTGGTGTGTTTGAACTCGGATGAGTCGGTGCGACGGCTGAAGGGACCTCAGCGGCCCCTGCAGCCCGTCTCAGACCGGGCGCGTGTGCTGTTGGCTCTGCGGGTCGTCGACGCGGTAGTCGTCTTCGATGAGGACACCCCGGTCGAGGTGCTGCGCCGGATCAAACCCAACGTCTGGGTCAAGGGGGGTGACTACTCGGGGATGCCGCTGCCCGAGGCTGCCATCTTGTCGGACTGGGGCGGCGAGGTACTGACCGTGCCGTATCTAGCGGGACGGTCGACCAGCGGGATCGTGGCGCTCGCCGCCGAATCGGTGCAACGGTGACCCGGCCGGTCGCGCTGGCGCTCCGGGCGCTCGGGCTGGGCGACTTCCTGACCGGGCTGCCAGCGCTGCAGTTGCTCAAGCGGGCGCTGCCGCGCCATGAGCTCGTACTCGCGGCGCCGGGGGTGTTCGCACCCCTCATCCCTGCGGTGCTCGGCGTTGACCGACTGGAGCCGACTGGTGAGTTGATGCCGGTCGATCGGCGCTATCGCGGCGTGGATGTCGCCGTGGATCTCCACGGCAAAGGGCCGGCCAGCCGCAGACTGCTCGCCGCGCTGGAGCCGGCTCGGCTGGTGGGCTTCTCCGACCCGGCCGCCGGCTTCAGCGGTCCCGCGTGGTATCCCCAGGAGCATGAGGTCACTCGATGGTGCCGCCTTGTCGGGACGGCTTTCGACCTCGGCGACACCACGTGGCCGAGCGTCGTCGGCGCGGTCAGTGTGCATGTGGCAGGAGCGGAGGCGGGGCTCACCATTGTTCATCCCGGCGCGGCCGCCGGATCCAGACGATGGCCCGCTGAACGGTTCGCTGACGTGGCGGCCCAGCTGCACCTGATGGGTCACCGGGTGGTGATCAGCGGAGGGGAAGCCGAGCGATCGCTGGCCGAGTGGGTCTCCCTCGCCAGCGGCGCGCCGACCCTGATGGGCCTCTCGCTCCCCCGGCTGATGTCTGTCGTCGCGTCTGCCCACCTGGTGATCTGCGGTGACACCGGGCTCGCTCACATCGCGTCCAACTACCGAACGCCGTCGGTGGTTCTTTTCGGTCCGGTGTCACCCGCGCTGTGGGGGCCGCCGCTCGACCCCAGGCACCTGGCGCTGTTCCACGGTGACGGAACCGGGGACCCCCACGGGACGGAGCCCGACGAGGCGCTGCTCCGAATCACCGTCTCCGAGGTTCTCGACGGGGTGCACCGGATCGCCCGAGCCCTTGACACCCAACCGCAACCAGAGACATCCGGACAGGGGAGAAGATGATGGTCAGGAACCTGCACGACCGAGCGATCCTCATCAGCGGCGCCGGCAGGGGGCTCGGACGTGCCATCGCCTGCAGACTCGCGGCCGGAGGGGCCACCGCCGTCGTGGCGGACATCGACGCGGCCGGCGCGGCAGAGACTGTGCACAACATCGAGTCCGCCGGCGGTGAGGCCGTCGCGGTGACGTTGGACGTGACCGATCCCGTCAGCGCCCGACGGGCGATCGGAGAGGCTCACGAGCAGTTCGGTGACCGGTTCGACGGTCTGGTCAACAACGCCGGAACCGACCGCGGAGCCGGCATCCTCGACCTCACCGACGAGCAGTGGCAGCAGGTGATCGCCGTCAACCAGTCAGGACCGCTGTACCTCACCCGAGAATTCCTGAAGGTCATCGGCCCGGAGGAACGCCCATTGCCAGCGGACGTAGTCAACGTCATCTCAATCTCAGCCATCACCGTGGGCACCGACGCGGCGGCCTACAACTCCTCCAAAGCTGCCCTGGCGATGCTCACCCGCATCATGCAACGCGAGGCCTATGAATATCACTGGCCGGTCCGCATACACGGGCTCATGCCCTCAGCTATGAACACGCCAATGATGGAGCAATGGCACCTGGCCGACGAGGTGATGATGGACCCCGACACGGTGGCGTCGGCGGTGGAGTTCATGATCCGGCTCCCACCAGATACCTTCGTCCAGAATCTTGTCATCAACTCCCGCCGAGAGCCGGGCTGGCCACGATGAACGCGCCAGACGCGTCGGATGAGCTGCACTGCCTGCGTACCCACCTCACCGACCATCTCGCCGCGGCGCGAGCCATGGAACGTGTCCTGCCCGCGATCCATGAGGTGGCCGCTCTGCTCTGCGACCGATTCGCAACCGGCGGCCACCTCTACACGTTCGGCAACGGTGGCAGTGCCGCTGATGCGCAGCACCTCACCGGCGAACTGATAGGTCGCTACAAACGGTCCCGCCGAGCGCTCCCGGCGGTCACCTTGAGCACGGATCCGACGGTGATGACCTGCATCGCCAACGACTACGACTACTCAGACGTCTTCGCGCGCCAAATCTCCGCCCTAGCCCGTCCTGGGGATGTGATCGCCGCATTCACGACCAGCGGCCAGTCCGCCAACGTCGTGACCGGGTTGCAGGCGGCCCGGCTGGCCGGAGCCACCACCGTTCTCTTCGGCGGCTGTGGCGGCGGGCCGGCGTCTAAGTATGCCGACTACGCGCTCCTATCACCAGCCGACCAGGTGCCACGCGTCCAAGAGATGCACACCCTCATGCTGCACATGATCAGCGATCACGTCGACGCCTGGGCAGCGAACAAGCAGTTCGCATAAAACGACGGTGCACGCGGTCACAGGTTGGCAAACCCTTATTCAATACGTCAACCCCGAATGAATCCGCCAGGCTCGACGAGACGCCGCCCCTGACACACTGGCTGCGTCGCCAACACGTTCGCGACGCAGCTGATGTCGCTGCTCGCGCCGTGGCGGCCGCGCAGCGACAAGACGTTAACCTGACCGGCCAGCCAATCGCAAGGGAATCATCGCTGAACTGGCCGCAGTCCTGCTCCACCGGACCAGCACGTCAACAGCCTGAACTTGTACGAGGTGGACAGCGACACCGCCGCGGAACCGACCGATGAGGCAACTACTGCTGAGTCGACTGCGACCTTCCTCGAAGGGCAAAGGACTTCCGCGTCGGCGTCGATACCAAGGCGACGAAGTGCTTCGGGTCCGCGGACTGGAACGTGACGTAGAAGACTGCCCCCACCTACGTTGGCTCCGCGTCGCTGCCCTGACTCCGGCTTGATCGAGGTCACCTACGAGTCCACCGGTGGCGAGGGAGGACCCCAGATCAACATGTTCAGCATCGACAGCGATGCCCGTATATGGAATGCCGCCATCGCCACCCGTTTCACCCACGACTTACATCGCCGCAAGATCCGCCGCCGCGGCCTGGAAGCGTCCTCGATGCCTTCGCCAGTGCCGGTTGCGTCCATCGATTTCTTTGACTGGTACGGCGCTGTTCGTCCTTCGCGATGATGTCGCCGCTCACGCTGCATCGCTCGGCCGCGCGGCTCGTGAGCGGACGAGCTGGCTTGGCTGATGCCTGACTCCTCTAGTCCGTCCGCCGGCCAGTGATGGGTGATTGGACCCGGTGTTCCTTCGTCGCCAACGCGAAAGTAGCGGGCCGCGACGTGGCGGCCCGCTTCTTTCGTTACTTGCCTTCCCGTTGACCGGCGGTTGTTAGCGGACGGTGGCGTAGGCGGTGGAGATTGTGATGTCGGTGCCGGCGGCGAGACCGTTTACCGGGTTGGTGAGGACGAGCTCGATCATGGTGACGGTGATCGTGTTGGTGCCGCGGATGACCCGGTGCAGGTAGAGGGTGCCGACACCTTTTAGGGTCACTGTGGTGTTGGGTGCCACCTGTGCGCCGATTGTGGGATGCCCGGCGACGCTGAGCGATCCGAACGTGGAACCTTTGTCGGAGAACGCGTTCCCGGTGGCGGTAGCGGTTGCGTGGGCGTCGGCTTTGATCACGCTGGCTTTGACCAGTCCATTGATCAGGTTGGCGGCCTGCACGGTCGAGGTCAGTTCGCCGGTGGCGCTGGTGACGCTGATGCTGCCTTGAGCGGTGTCGGTGATGGTGCCCGTGGTGACGGCGGTGCCGAGGGTGATCCCGGCGCCGGTGTTGACTCGCCGGATCCCGCCGGTGCCTAGGCAGGGCATGGTCTCACGGAATGTAGGGCCGGACACCGCGACCGACCCGAGTCGGGCGTGGGTGCCGTAGGCGCTGCCGCCCAGGACGCCGGCTACCGGTCCGGATAGTGATGTGACCGCATCGGAGATGACCGTTTGGCTGTTGACCGCCACTCCGAGGGCGTTTGTGGTGGTCACGAACAGGTGGAGACCGTTGACCCGTAACCCGTTGGTCGTTTTGGTCTGCTCGTTGACCACGACATAGCCGAACCCGGCCAGGTTGATCCGGGTGTTCGGCGCGGCGTCTGCCCGGACAGGGATCCCGCCCACGATTAAGGCGGTGAAGGTGGTCCCCGAGGAGCTGACTGCGAAGCCGGTACCGGCTTGGCTGGTCGAGCTGACCGCCCGCACCGTGCTGGCATGGACGAGACCATTCAGCAGATTGACCTGGTTAGTGGTGGCGCTGGTGCGTGAGCGGACCGGAGTGGCGTAGGTGTCACCGATGGTGGAGATGGTACCGGTTCTGGCCAGCGGCGCCAGGTTCAGCCCTGCGGTTGTGTTCGTTCGGTGTTGGCCGGCGGCGGCGCTGCACCCGAAGGTGATCGGGGCGGACGGGCCTGACTTGACCACAGTTCCGACCGCAGCGTAGGTGCCGTAGGCCGACCCTCCGTACGCGTAACGCGCGGTGGTCGTGGCGGCCGCCGCAGCGGGAGCGACAGCCGGCGCCGCAGCGACCAACGAAAGCGACGCCACCGCTAGCAACGCGGCGACGGAAGGCAGACCCACCGCTCGGTCTCGTCTTGCACGCGACGACTGGGGTGTCGTGAACTTTTTGGGAATGCGGTTCATGATGTTTTCCTTTCATCGGGGGATTTGTATAAGACCTTGAGGCCCATTCACCAACAATGAAAGGATTGCCTCTGCGTTTGACGAACATACTCATAAGATCTGCTCAAGAAAAATGCTTATAAAATGATGGAATCTTGAGGGTGAAATAAGTTTAACTTGTCGAACTTTGATTGCCAGAAAAAAACTGCGAAATCACCAATCCGATTTGATGGATGAATACGAATCAACCTCTCATTGGGCATCTCGATGACGCAACGTCTGTGCCTCCGGTGCCGACCTTCCTAACGCGTTAACCGGAAACCAACAGTTCGTGCGCCCAATATGACGACAGAGGAACTAGCCGCAGGTTCTGACCGCTTTCTACCGCTCTGGTTCGGAGTGGACCTCAGAGAGCTCTACTTCCTGCGCGGAGGGCTAACCCGCTCTTCGTACCCCCAGCAGAAGTTGCGGAGGTACCTGTGCGCGCACGTGTACTTAGATTCGCCCGCGCCGCCAGCGGCCTACCTCCAGGTCAGCGATAGTGCCGGGGGCCCTGCCCCGCCGACGTCGGCTCGCTTCGCATCGGCAAAGGTCCAGACCTGGGGCAGAGCGGCGCTAACCACCACGGTGCACCCACTCGCCAGGCCGCGCGTAAGGGACGTCCGTGACGACGTCGGAACCAACAGGGCGGCGGTGGTCGACGAATTGGAGGCGGAGATCTCCGAGATCGTAGAAGACCTCCCCGGCCTGGTTGCTGACGAGCCGGGTCTGGGTGCTCTCAGCCTGGCGCAGATCCTGCTGTCGTGGTCCCACACCGGTTGGATCCACAGCGAAGCCGCGTTCGGCATGCTGCCCATCACCACGCCCGTACCGGTGTTGTCCGGGCCGACCGACCGCTTCCGGCTGAACCGGCTCGGCGACCGGCAGCTCAACCGGGCGCTGCACATCGTCACCACCGGTTGGTCCGGGGCCGGTTGCCGGAGGGTCTGCTGGGATCAGCCGGTTCCACGAGCTGATCGCGGACCATCTCGACCCCGATGCCGGGGCGGACCAGGTGCTGGTGGGGATCGAGACCGATCTGGGTCCTTGGGTGCAGGCGCTGGTCGCGACCGGTTGCACCGTGTAGGCATTCAACAAGTTCCAGGCGTCGCGCTACCGGGACCGCCATGCCGCGTCGGGGCGTAGTCGAACCCGGGGTGATGCGCATGTGCTGGCTGAGATCGTCCAGGTGGACCGGGACCACCACCGCCCGATCGCTGGGGACAGCGACATCGCCGAGCACGTTAAGGCGGCCGCTCGGGCGCACCAGTCGATGATCTGGTCGCGGCAGGCGCAGGTCAACACGCTGCGGGAGTTCTACCCGGCCGCGCAGGCCGCGTTCCCCGATCTGACGAACTCGGATGCGTTGGCGGTCCTTGCCGCCGCCCCGTCTCCGGAGCAGGGCCGGCGGCTCCCCCAGCACCGGGTCGAGGCTCTACTGATCAAGGCGGGCGGGCAACGCAACGTGACCACGAAGCGGCCCAGATCCGGGCCGTCCTGGCCGCTGATCAGTTGACTGCCCGGCCCGGGGTGGTCGCCGCGTACGCGGCGTCGGTGTCCGCGCTGGTCGCGGTGGTCACGGTGATGGTGGCCCAGACCGAGGTGTTGACCGGGCAGGTGGAGCAGGGTTTTGGCCAGCACCCGGACATTGAGATCTACCGCAGCCAACCCGGCCTCGGTGTGATCCTCGGTGCCCGGGTGCTAGCCGAGTTCGGCGACGATTCCCAGCGTTACGCCGACGCGAAAGCCCGGAAGAAGTACTCCGGCATGTCTCCGATCACCCGAGCGTCGGGCACCAAACGGGGTCGTGCTGGCCCGCCACGCCCGGAGCCGGCGACTCGGCGCCGCCCTCTACCCATAGGCGTTCTCTGCCCTGACCAGTTACCCGGAGCCCGCGCGTTCTACGACCATCACCTGACCGCGGATCCACCCACCGCCGAGCCTTCCGAACCCTCGGGAACCGACTCGTCGGCATTCTTCACGGCTACCTACGCCACCACACCACCTTCGGCGAAAAAATGTCCTGGCCAGCCCTCAACCACGACAACAAGCAAGCCGCTTGACACGTTACGGCCATGGGATGTTTAGCCAGTTCATAGTCAGCAAGAGTTCCATGATTTCTCCGTCGGACTTCACGTGGCCTCTCCTCGGTAAAATGTTCGACTCGAAACCGAACGTCCAAACGGAGGAGAGACCCCCAACTCGCCAGTCGCGGGTCAGAAACAATAGATGAAGTGGGCAGATCCCAGGGCCACCACTGGGCAGTTTTCATAGCCACCAGGGGGCAGTTACGTGACCGTCCACGGGCACTTTTCCATGGCCGTCATCTGCTGCTCGTCGTCTTCTTCCCTCTTGACGTGCTCCTTCCGAGTGCGATGCTGGACATCCGCGCAGACCAGTACGACCAAGGCGCTGCCGTCGCCTACGGCGCGAGGCTGGCTCCGACCCGTCCAACTTGCAGGTCCACCTCCGGTGCGCGACGGCCACTCGCTGTCGCTGGTGGGCGCTTCACCCGTGAACTCAATCCGGGACACAGATGGTGAGTGCCGCGGGCCGTACTTGTGCAGTCAGGACGCTGCATTCCCCGATGACGTCGCCATCGAGCTGGTAGTTCTCTCGGCGGCCGTGGATTTTGAGGGTGGCCTTCGTTCCGGTGAGCTGATCGACCTGGTCGTCTCTTTTCGGCCGCCGGGTGATCAGCCGCAAGGCGAGCTTGATCCAGTGACGGAAGACGTGGGGGGAGGCGATGTAGAGGTCGAGGAGCCCGTCACCGGGGTTCGCGCCCGGAATCAACGTCACGTTGCCGCGTAGATCGCCGACGTTCCCGATCACACACACCATGGCTCGGCGTTTCAACGGGCGTCGGCCATCGAGCTGCACAGTCATCTGGATGGGAACCCGACGCAGGGCCTTACCGGCAGCGAGAAAGTAAGCAGCGGCGCCAATCTTGTCTTTCAAGTTTGGATCGGTCTCGTCCACGATCACCGCGTCGACGCCAATACCAGCCATCACGGCGAAGTGTTCAGGCCGGTGGTCGTCAACGGTCACTTCCACCAGGTCAATGTTCCGGGTGTGCCCGGCGAACGCAACCTCAAGTGCTGCCCCCTCGTCCATCGGTAGTTGCAGGTTCTGGGCCAAGAGGTTCCCGGTGCCAGCAGCCACGACACCCATCGGGATGCCCGTACCAGCCAGACCGTCAGCGACCATCCGGATGGTGCCGTCACCTCCCCCGCCGATTACCAAATCCACCTGTTGGGCTACCGCCTTCTGAGTCATGGCTCGACCAGGGTCATCGGACGACGTCTTCAACCACAGGGTGTCCACCCAACCGTCACGCTGCACCACGTCTTCCACAAGCTGACGAAACTGGTCGCTGATCTTCGTCGGGTTGTACACCACCGCACACCGCCGACCCGCTTGAGGTGACACGGCTGCCATCACGCCCACCTCGCAACATTCACCGACGTGACGCAATCTGCCTTCCGTGGCGATGCAGTCTTCAGCCACTTGATGACAGGACAGGGCTGCCAGGCAACGGGCAGAAGCATGTTCACTTGACCGTCATCAGGCCACAGACGCGAGCGTCTAGTTTTCGAAGAGCGGACGCGACGCGGGAGCAGCGCGGCACCGCTACAGCTGACGATCCGATCGGGGCAACCTCAGCGTGGAGCCCGACGCCCTGCTGGTAACTCAGCAGCCGAAAATAATGGTTCACACAGAAAGAGTCACTGCTCAACCGCGGGGATTGCCCAGCCTGGCCGCCCTTTACGATCAAGATTGGCCCAAGAAACTGCGCCCGTCGCGAACCGCTCAGGATGCTTAGCATCAGCGACTTCCCATCATCGTCAAGTAACGGCGATCGAGATGGGACAGAACAAAGTGCCTGGTCCAGCAGTCTGCGAGGATACGAAACGAACAAGCTGCGAAATGGGCAGCACGACCCTGAACTGCTGCCCTCTAGCGGCTCACTTCGACTGACCACCATCTGCCGCGAAGCCGGCCCCGCTAACGGTAGTTTCGCCGACGTGATGGCAATCGAGCCAGACGGTCGACCGCTAGCTTGGGTGGACGGAGCACCGACGTCTACGCGCCCTTCTTCAGCCGGGACGAGTGCGAGTCCAGGGCATTGAGCAGTACCGCCGTGGCCACCACGGGTCCACTGAAAGACCATGACCGAGGTAGCAGCACCCACGGGGGCGGACGCGGACCGGTACTCGCAAAGCCCACATCAGCGACCACGTGGTGGCTGAGCGAACCGCGATCGGGAAGCGGGTGGTCAGAAAGAACAACGCCTACACCGCCACCGTGCTAGCAAGACTACGCCGCGCCTCTGCTGTGCCCCCGTGGGCTGTTCGCGGTTGGAGCATCTTCCGGAAGAGTTCCAGGCGCTAGGCGTCGTGGTTAGACGGGCCGTCCACGGTCGGTGATCGGCACGAACCCAGTTCACGTGTCCCGAACCACCAAATCGACCTTTTCCTAGCCGACGCGTTCGACCATCACTGTGGCAGGCGTGTCCGCGGTCTCCGAAGGCAGTTGACGCACCCGAGCCTCGGACGACGTGGGTGCGGCGTCCGTTCGAACTTTGGTGGGCTCACCGAAGGGATGGCCTTCATGACCGTCGTCCTCGAGATCACGAACTTCCTAGCGATCGCGGTCCTCGGCACACCGTCGGCCAGCAGTCTCTTGATCGACGCCCAGTCCTACACAGTGAGCTCTCTTCAATCGCCAGCGGTGTCCACTTCTCGAGCGCAGTACCTGTCCAGTTTTAGACCGCCGTCGACAACTTTTCGATGCGTCAGAATCACAATTTTCGAACTCGTCGCGTCTCGACGAGACCTGCTCCACCAGCCTCACTCGACACGCCCTTGTTCTTGTTTCGAGAGGGTCAGCCACCGGCGACGACGGCTTAGGCCGCGACCATCCGATGCCACCGACATCCACAACCGCCGGCAGAAGTCCGCTACTCGTCCGGCCCTTCGCTGAACTGCAGCTCTCACGGAGCGGGTTGCTCAACTGGCGCCCAGGCTTCGCTGCCGGGTAAGCCGTAGTCCACAAGGGCAGATCATGGCTTGGTTCACGGTGACATTGGATGGAGCCTCGCCCGACAACGGCCCTGGAGCGGCGGCCGTGGCGCTGGTGACGGTCACCGTGGTGATGGGGTTTCGGACTTTTGGTCTACGAGTTCCACGACCCACAGGTTGGGCTTTCGTCGGATTTGGTTCCAGCAGCCGGTTCGTTGCTCGAGGCGGCCGTCGAGGAGCCGCGCGCCGAGATCGCCGAGCAGTAGTTCGTTGACGGCTTGGTGGGAGACGAGGACCACGTTCCCGTCCTGTAGGGCGGGAATCTGCGCCTCGAGGACGGTTCGGCTGCGTCGTCTGATCTCGGCAAGGGTTTCCACCCCGGGAGCTTGGTCCACGCTGCCCCACCGTCGGATCACGTCAGCCTCTCGAGCGCCGGCCCACTCCCCGAAGTCCCGGTCGGTCAACCCGACCGCGGTGGTCAGGGCGGCACCGGTCGCGTCCGCTATCGCCTCCGCGGTTTGGGCTGAGCGCAGCAAAGGACTGGTGATGATGGTGGTGACGTGGCGGCCGGCCAGCGTGCGGGCCAGAGCCGACACCTCATGTTGGCCGGTGTCGTCCAGGGCAGCGTCTGACCGTCCGCGGAGACGCCCTTCGGCGTTCAGCGACGTCTGGCCATGCCGGACGAGGAACACACAATCCCGGTCTAATCCCTCCACATGTCACCACTGGTCAGCAGTCCCCGCGACAACGCATGCTCGGCTGGTGCCGCCCGCTCCAGCTGCACTCGGCTGACCCGAGTCACGTCCACAACGGAGGCCATGTCAGTCGTCTCCGCTGGGCGCGGCGACCACTGAGCTCGTCAGGCCGGTCAGCCGACACAGAGCGGCGAACCCGTCCTCAGTGCCGGGCCAGTGCCGGCGAAGCTGCTCAACGCCGGTCCGCCGGGCGACAATACGCAACGTCCACGCCACGATGATGGCGTCGTCGGCGTAGCCCAGCACGGGCACGAAGTCAGGGATCAGATCGATCGGGAACGCCAGATACGCCAACAGCAGCGCCAGCCGCACCCGCACCCCCGCCGGCTGGGTTCTGTCCGCGGCCAGCCTGCTCAGCAGCCGAAGCAGATCAGGCAGCAGCCTCAACGCCTCCGTCAACAAGCCGCCCTTCGGCCGACCCACCGCCAGCGCAGCCACCAGCAGCAGCCAGGCCCCGACCAGGCCGGCGACGATCCCGAGGAGGACGTCGAGCCAGTGGTGGGCCGTCACCGTGGATCCTCCACGATGCTCAACTGCGGGACCGGACCGGTTGACGCCGCTGTGCCGACGCCGCCAACAAGATCTGAGGTGTCGGCAGCCAAGGCCGCGGATTCGAAAGCAGCGAGTGCTCCCACGCACCGCTGAACCTCGACGCGCGCCTCATCTCCCCTGGGAGCCTGGAAGTAGTCACGTTCCCCGATAGCGGCCAGCCACCGGTGGAATCGTTCCAGGTCAGCCTCGGACTCCTCGACCTCAACGTAGGTGGCCCGACCGCGACTGGTCTCCAGCTCGATCTCGGCGAGGAACTGCGGCACCCGCTCCACCACCTCTGCGTACTCGACGTCGCGGGCGGCGCGCTGCTCCGCCCTCAGAACCTCGTCTTCGCTGCTGTCGAAGACCGCGGTCAGGACCCGCGCCTGCCCGCCCTGGCCCCGCACCTTCAGCACCATCCGGTCGACCGCCCGACGCACCTTCGGACGATCAGGCAGCAGACACACCGACTGATGCAAATGGACCGATCCCAGCTTGCGCAGAGTGCGCCATACGTAAACCCGTAACGAGGCCTCCTTGCCGGTCGACACACACACCAGCAACCATCCCCCTACATCAACCCCTTCTGGCATGTAACGAACGTAGCATAAGACTGTTAGGATCGTTGTCGACTCGAACCGTGGACGGGAACTAGCATGCAGCGGACCGGCAGGTGAACACCGTTCCCGGATTCTTCGAGGCAACGATATCGATCCTCGCGGCCATCACCGCGCTAATCATCCTCCTGACCCACCTCGAACAAACCCTTCACTCTCACACTTCCTGCAAGGCCTGGACGATCCTGCGGGACTGGTGGAGCAAGAAATCACGTTAACCGATCAAGGCCCGCGTCTGCCAAACCGCGACCGGCTGGGTGGGCGGGCATTGACCGGGCGCCACGAGGTCTGGCGGAGGAAACAGCGGTTCGACCTGCCCCCCCGGCAGCTGGCGTTCGACTCCACCTACTAGACGATGCTGCTGAGCGTGGACCGGCGGAATCGGTTGGACTCTGCTAACACCGACCCGGCCGAGCACAATGAATTTACCAACCTGGTGCACCGGCTTGGCTGCCTGCGCGGCATCTCCACCCTGACCGGGTCGGGCTGGCAGTCGAGGCCGGTGACCGGACCCGTTTCAGCGGGCCACGAGCGGCGCGTTCCTCGGGCGGGTACCGACCGAGTACTCACCTGGGCAATCTCGGTCCCAAGGCTCGATCACCAAGACCGGGAACACTCACGCCCGCCGGCTGCTGACCGAAGCGGCATAGCACCACCGCGAGACCTACCCTCCCGGGCCGACCATCCGCACCCGGTAGAACCTGGCGCCCGCCGGGCGCGGGTCCGCGGCCACCAGAGCAACAAACGAACGCTGGCAGACCCTTCACAGCCCGGCGGAAGAAGCTCCTGGTCGCGAACTCGCCAGCCGGCTATGATTCTCCCGTCCTCGAGTAGCCGACCTACGGCCGTCCCGAAAGGAGGTGGGTCCGACAGGTCCCTTGCCCGCAACTCGCACATCGCCAACGACATGCTGACCACGGCTGCGACGCAGCAAGGAAGGAAAAAGTTGATCCCTGCACACCCGGCGGGAGCCGCCTCACGATATTCGCTTGACCAGCCCTCCCTAAATATCAGCTAGGTGCTCTCCGCGCCCGATAACCCGAGCGTTCTGCCCTCACGGCTCCGAAGACTGAAAACCGTGGAAGGGGTCAGCCGACGCGACATCATGCGATGCCTCAAGCGCTACATCGCCGCCGAGCGCTGCACAGGTCTCGTTACCTACAAACTCCGGCCCTGCAGTTCGGAGCCACGATCAGCCGCAAGCTTAAGGACCTCAGTTTCGCTGTTGTGGCCGTGATGCTCCTCAGGGACACTGGCCCAAGCAGTCGCTGGATCACCCTCGAGTGATAAGCGGCCGCTCACCGGCTTCATCCGGATGCCAGACAAATGGTCAGCACTCGTAGCGGTGCTGTCCGGCTGCGCCGGCGTCTTCTCCCAGACTGCAGGGCAATCCAACGCCGTGGTTCGTGTGCTCCCCGTAACCACCGTCCCCCCGGCCGCCGACACCATCGCGCTCTTTGGCTCTAGGCGCACCTTGGCCAGTTGTCCGGAGCCGCCGCTATACAGTATTGACCTTCGGCATGAACATGGTCGGCATCATCAGCCCGGTCGTTCAACGAACTCCGGAGAGAACGCTCAATAGCAAAGCTGACACGTAAGGTAAGCGCGGTAGCGTCACGGTGCCGTCAAAGCCTGACGGGGGCACGCAGATCAACAGTGAAACAATCGAAGAAAGGGGGCCAGTGGTGGCTGCGCCAGCCGCCGAGGACCCGAGGCACCCCGGCGGCAGCTCAATCGCCAATTTCTCGGTGATGAAGAGCTTGAGGACATCGTGCCGTTTGAACTCCTGAACCCAAGCCCGCCCCGGCCCATTAGCCCTTCAGTCTGATCACATACGGGCTATACGAGCATCGCAAGCGCTGTGCGCACATGTCCATCTCGCTATATGGCGGCAGGCTGGTCGCTGGTCAACACCGCCGGGGCTCAACATTGGTGAGTCCGGCCGAGGTACGCCGAGGCCGCCGTTCGACGCATTTCCGGAACCCACGTACGGCGCGACACTGGCCAAATGAGTCAGGAACGTTAGCGACCAAGTATCCCCTGCAATGCTTGCGTGGCAGGCTGATCCGCAGCTGCGACGCCCCCTGCACCCTAGGATCGTGCTGACGGACAGGGTGGTCGGAAATCGTCACCTAACCGCCCACCCTGTGCCGCCAGGGAGAGGTACCCGCACCAGTGATTGGGCAGATGCCCGCTCTCGACCTGTGACCAAGGTGCATGCCGGGGACGGATAGTTCGGCCTTTCCCGGCCGGAGCACCAACTGTTGTACGCCCACCCGGTTGAGGTCTTGAGAACTTCGCCGCTGACAGATGCTCCTCATCGCAGACCTTCAGCATAAACCTCGCCACCGTTACAGGTCCAGACCTATCGCGGCGGTCATGAACCGATAAGTTGTTTGAAGGACCCACTGGTCTGCGGCAGACACCGAATGAGGTTCTGCTCTCCAATTGCCTCCCGATCGCCGCAACAGATTCAACCGAGTTAGTCCACGGCCCGCCAAGCCGCCGGTCCGATCACAGCGCCTGACCCCAACAGCCAAGACGGCCATTTACACGACAAACCGCAGCAGCGGTCTTAGGCGCCCCGACGGCCCGTCCTCACTGGCCGGCACCAATATCGCCTACAGCAGGTCGCAAGAATCAGTGCCGAACAATGTGTACCTCAACTCAAATCAGCGAAGGGCGGGACTTTTCACGATGGAGTCCGGGCGAGTGGTGGGCTTTGAAGTGATTCTGGATGTCTAGTCGCCGGCGTTGATGGCGGCGACGGGTTCAGTATTGCTGGTCGGGTGGAGTTGTGCCATGGAGGTCTCGGAGAGGTAGCGACGTTCGCTGGCTTGCCACTCGTCATGCATGTCGCCCAGGACGGCGCCGACGAGGCGGACCACGGCGGCCTCGTTCGGGAAGATCCCCACGACTCGGGACCGTCTTTTGATCTCCTTGTTGACCCGCTCGAGCGGTTAGTGGACCACACCTTCGCCCAGTGGCTGCGCGGGAAACTGGTGAACGCCAGCACTTCGGCTTTCGCGTCGTCCATCAGCGGCCCGATCTTGGGGAACGTCCGGGCCAGTTGGTCACGGACGGTGTCCCAGGTGGCGGCGACGGTGGCCGGGTCGGGTTGCGCGAACACCGTGCGGAACACCGCGGCCATGTCCTTGCGTGACTTGGGGACCAGGGCGAGGAGGTTGTGGGCGAAGTGGACCCGACACCGCTGGTGGCCGACGCCTTGGAAGACGCGTCCGAGGGCGGCGACGAGGCCGGCGTGTTGGTCGGAGATGACCAGTCGGGTTCCGCTGAGCCCGCGTTCCTTCAGACTGCGGAGGAACGCCCGCCAGAACACCTCGTCCTCGGAGTCGCCCACGTCCAGGCCGAGCATCTCCCGGCCGCCGTCGGCGGTCACCCCGGTGGCGACCACAACCGCCGTAGAGGTGACCTGCCCGCTGCCGGCACCGTTGCTGCGAGTGCGGCGGACGTGCCGGTAGGTGGCGTCGAGGAACACATACGGGAATCTGGTGTGGTGCAGCGTCCGAGTGCGGAACGCGGCGACGGTTTCGTCCAGGCCGGCGCAGATCCGGGAAACTTCGGACTTCGAGATTCCTGAGTCGACCCCCAGGGCGGTGACCAGGTCGTCGACGGAGCGGGTGGAGACGCCGTTGACGTAGGCCTCCATCACCACCGCATACAGGGCCTGGTCGATCCGCCGCCGCGGCTCCAAGATCACGGGGAAGAACGACCCCTTCCGCAGCTTCGGGATCGTCAGATCCACGTCCCCGGCCTGGGTGGCGAGCAGCCTGGGTCGGGAGCCGTTGCGGTCGGTGACGCGGGTGTCGGTGCGTTCGTACCGGCCGGCGCCGATCCGCTCGGCTGCTTCGGTCTCCATCAGCTCCTGCATCACCAGTCGAACCGACTCACGGATCAAGTCGACGCCCTCGCCGGCACGAAATGCCTCGAGCAGCTCGGATGCGACTGTGAGGATGAGAGGGTTTCGTCCTGCGCCGGTCTGACCCGGGAATGCGACTGGCCATGGTGCCTTGATTCTGATCTGTCGGCCGGCCTCGGGACGAAGCATCGTGGCCGGCGGAGCCGGGCGTGTCTCAATAGGGGCCTTGTCGTCCAAACGCACCATCACAGTCCTGACCGCCTGCCCACTCCCTGCTGGTCCTTAGGTCTATGACACTAAAGAGGGAGAGCAAACCATGAGCGAACGTGAAGAAGCTGCGGCGCCTGGCAGCGTCGTGGTGGGTGTGGACACCCACAGGGACTTCCATGTGGCAGTGGTGATCGACGCGCGGGGGGCGTTGCTCGGCTCCAGAACCTTCCCGTCCACCGGCGCCGGGTATGTCGGCCTGGTCGAATGGGTGCGCACCTTCGGGGGCGTCGACCGGGCAGGGGTGGAATGCACCGGCTCGTACGGTTCGGCCCTGGCCCGGCATCTGACGGCCGAGAGCATCGCTGTGATCGAGGTGAACCGGACCGACCGGTCGACTCGGCGGCGACGCGGTAAGTCCGACACCGTCGACGCCGAAGCGGCCGCCCGCGCCGTGCTCGGCGGCTACGCCCAGGCGCGAGCGAAGTCCGCCGACGGCCGCGTCGAAATGCTCCGCACCTTCAAGCTGGCCAAGGACTCAGCGGTGAAGTCACGCACCCAGGCCATCAACCAGTTGAAGGCCGTCCTTGTCACCGCGCCACCAGACCTCCGCGAGTCGCTGACCGGGCTCGGCACCACCCGTCTCGTCCAGCGCTGCGCCCGGCTCGTGCCAGGACCAGAACGCGGAGTGCTCGCCGCCGCCAAGCACACGCTGCGCTCGCTCGCCCGGCGCATCCAGCAGCTGACCGTCGAGATCGACGATCTCCAGTCGCAGATCCGAAGCGTCGTGACCGAGCACCGGCCCGAACTCCTCGACAGCTACGGTCTGGGCCCAGACACCGCCGCCACGTTGCTCATCACCGTCGGTGACAACCCCGATCGCATCCACTCCGAAGCCTCGTTCGCGTCCTTGTGTGGCATCGCACCCGTCGAGGCATCCTCAGGGAACACGTCCAGACGCAGACTCAGCCGCGGTGGCGACCGGCGAGCCAACACGGCCCTCTACTTCATCGCCCTCTCCCGAATGCGCTGGGACCCACGCACGAAGTCCTACCTGCAGCGACGGATCTCAGAAGGAAAGACCCGACGCGAAGCGCTCCGCTGCGTCAAGCGCTACATCGCCCGCGAACTCTACCCCCTGCTCCTCAACGCACCCAAGACACAAGACGGACCCCTGCCCGCCGCCGCTTGACATCCATAGGGGCATCAGTATTGGACAGCGTCATCGGTGGGGACTCCTTCAGTGACTACTTGGCGGTAGACACCGAGGATCTCTCGCCGATGACGCGCTCACGTCAGCACGACGCACCGACCATCTGAAACCCCACCACTCAGGGGGACTCTCTGCTTTTCCATCAGAGCCCAATGACGGTGTTTGGGCAACAGTCTGCCTCGTTTCCTGTTTATGAATCAGCCAGTTCCACCCTTTGCTGACAGTCCCGATTGTGCTATGCGACGCCCACGCGATTCGGAGAGTACCTAGCCCATATGTGACTCATAGGATCGCAGATCGGGTATCACCAGGCTCAGTCTGGCGCAGCGGTTCGCCATGCCGGGTGCTCAACGCCCGTCCTCCGGACCTGTAGGAGGCGGCGCTGACGAGCCGTCAGGGCCGTGTTCAAGGATATGGCCACTCGACCTGGATTGATCGTTCGCGTTATGTAAGAGGCAGTCTCTTGATCTCATGCTCGCGAGCAGGCCTACTTAGGGGGTGAACATCAACGTGATGTCAGCAACAGTCGGACCCCTCGACGTGAGCCGAGGCTCGACCCTCACGCGAGCGTGTATCGCCGCCCTGCGCATCGGGCTGGCGTTGCTCTGGATCCAGAACGTGGGTTGGAAGGTACCGCCGGATTTCGGCAGAGCCAGCAATGGTGGTCTGTACAGTTTCACCCGCTTCGCGGTCGACAAGCCTGTTTTCGCTCCGTAC